>JABURN010000163.1 GCA_014762585.1 Methylophaga sp. | reverse complement strand
TGTGTATACGAGGTGGATGCCGGCTGGAGGGCTGATCGCGGGTTGGTGGGTGATGTCGTTGTGGCCATGAAGGCTAAGGTCAGGATTGCGTGGACGGTGAAATCTCGTCTGGGCATTGATGATGTTGACAGTTATGAAGTTCTGACGGACTTTATCGACAAGGTCTCAGCCGCCGGCTGCGAGATTTTTATTCTGCATGCCCGTAATGCCTGGTTGAAAGGGCTCAGCCCCAAGGAAAATCGTGATATTCCGCCGCTCAATTATGAGCGGGTGTATCAGATTAAGCGGGATTATCCGCATCTGCACATCGATATCAATGGCGGCATCCAGATGCTGGAAGAAGTCGGGCAGCATCTGCAGCATGTCGATGGTGTGATGATGGGCCGCGCGGTATATCACAATCCATATCTGCTGGCTGAAGCCGATGGCATTGTATTCAACAAAGCGAAGCCGGTGATTTCTCGTCATGAAGTGATTGAACAGATGTTGCCTTATATTGAGCTGCGAATGCAGCAGGGTAGACCGCTAAAATCAATCACCCGTCATTTACTGGGCCTGTTCCAGGGCCAGCCAGGCGCCCGCCGCTGGCGCCGTCATTTAAGTGAGAATGCGCACTTGCCGGGGGCAGGGATTCAGACGCTTAAGGATGCATTATCGCTGGTGGGTTAGTTGATAACTATCCGCAGATTACGCAGATGTGCACAGATTAATCGAGCAAGAGTATCAGGCCTGAGGCTAATTTCCTCAGCAAAGTCCAATTCATATCAACTCGATTATTGAATCAATGTTGATCAGTAATCTGTGAAATCGGCGTAATCTGCGGATTCATATATCGCTCTCAGCCACCAGATCAATTCCTAAGCCCGGTCCCTTTATGAAGCAGGTAGAGAGCAAAAGCTGTCAGACCGCCAATAAACAGCAGAATAATGCTGAATGCCGCCACCACCGGAATATCCGAGACGCCCAGCATGCCGAAGCGGAAAGCATTCACCATGTAGAGAATCGGGTTCAGCAGGGACACGTTCTGCCAGAATTCCGGCAACAGGCTGATGGAATAAAACACACCACCCAGATACGTCAGCGGCGTCAGGATAAAGGTCGGGATAATCGATATTTCATCAAAACTGCGGGCATACACGGCGTTGATAAAACCGCCGATGGCGAACAGCACGGCGCTCAGCACCACCATACTGATGGTGATGAAAATATGCTCAATCGGCAGCCGGGTAAAAAACAGCGAGACAATGGTGACGATAATGCCGACGCAGAGTCCGCGGGCGGTACCTCCCGCTACATAGCCGGCCAAGATAAGATAGTTCGGCACCGGCGCGACGATGAGTTCCTCAACATGGTTCTGGAATTTGGCGCTGAAAAACGACGAAGCGACATTGGCATAGGCATTATTGATGACCGCCATCATGATAATGCCGGGGACAATGTATTCCATGTATGTGAAACCGCCCATTTCGCCAATACGGCTGCCAATCAGGTTGCCGAAAATGATGAAGTAGAGCGTCATGGTGATCGCGGGGGGCAGCAGAGTCTGTGGCCAGATGCGGAAAAAGCGACGGACTTCACGGGTTACCAGTGTCGACAGGGCAATCCAGTGACGTTGTTGGCGGCTCTGGTTCATGCGTTTTGCTCCGAGGTTTCAACCAGGTTCAGGAACAGTTCTTCCAAGCGGTTGGCTTTGTTCTTCATGCTGACGACTTCCACGCCGTGTCGGCTCAATACCTCAAACACACTGTTCAGAGATTCGCCACGGCTGATTTCGACCTCAATCGTCGTGTCATCCAGTCGTTCATAATCGAGGCCTTCAAGCGTGTTATTGAGTAGCGGATATTTCAGATCAAGGATGAAGGCTTCCTTATCAAGACGGTTGAGCAGGCTCTTCATATCCGTGTTCTCGATAATCTCACCCTTGTCGATGATGGCGATATTGCGGCACAGACTCTCAGCTTCTTCCAGATAGTGCGTAGTCAGAATAATGGTGGTGCCGGCGGCGTTGATTTTACGCAGGAAGGTCCACATGGATCGGCGCAGTTCAATATCCACACCGGCTGTCGGTTCGTCGAGAATCAGCAGTTTCGGGTTATGTACCAGCGCTCTGGCAATCATCAGGCGTCGTTTCATACCCCCGGATAAAGAGCGCGATGGGGTATGCCGTTTCTCCCACAAGCCGAGCTGTTTGAGTAATTCATCGGCACGGGGTTCAGCCTCGCTGGCCGGCATGCCATAATAACCCGCCTGCGTAACCAGTATATGTTTTACCTGTTCAAAGCCATTAAAGTTAAATTCCTGTGGGACCAGGCCGATATAACTTTTAGCCTGTTCCGGGTCCTCATCGAGATCGGTGTCAAAGACTTTGATGCTGCCGGCGGTTTTCGTGACCAGCGAGGTAATAATGCCGATGGTGGTGGTTTTACCGGCGCCATTAGGTCCCAAAAGAGCAAAGAAGTCACCCTGTTCGATATCCAGGCTGACCGCTTTCAGGGCCTGCAACCCATTACGGTAGGTTTTGCTCAGCTTATTGATAGATAAGGCTTTCACAGCTCCTCACAAGGACTTGATAAAGGACGCTAGGTTACCATGTCCAGACCGCGGTTGAGAATTTGGAAAACATGATGCAAGCGATAAAAGCGCCTGAATCCGAGGCCGAGCTAGCCGAGCGCTGCCGTTTGCTGGCTGGCAAAACACTGGGTCAGGTTGCCGCTGAGCTGGGGCTCAATGTGCCGGACAATCTGCAGCGGCATAAGGGATGGGTCGGGCAATTGCTGGAGTGTTATCTGGGGGCAGATGCCGGTAACCAGGCAGAACCGGATTTCACGGGGCTGGGCATTGAAATGAAAACCCTGCCCTTGAATTCACAGGGGCTGCCCAAGGAGTCCACCTATGTTTGCACCGTGTCCCTGACTGAATCAGGTCGGCTGCAGTGGGAAAACAGCTGGGTCAGGAAAAAGCTGGCGAAAGTATTGTGGCTGCCAGTAGAAGCCGACGCTGCGATTCCATTGGCGGATCGTTATGTTGGTCATGGCTGGATCTGGCAGCCGACACCGGCTCAGGAAAAACAGTTACAACGCGACTGGGAAGAGTTAATGGACCGTGTCGTGTTGGGCGAACAGGCTGAGATCACGGCAAGAGAAGGCGAATATTTACAGATCCGACCCAAAGCCGCGCATAGCCGGGTATTGGCAAAGTCCTGGTCGGACACGGGGGAAAGCAGTCAGATCAATCCGAAAGGGTTTTATCTGCGTAGCAGCTTCACCCGGCAATTATTCGCGACGCAGTTCAAATAATGGTAATGTTGCCAATTTAGCAGACCACGATACATGGATAGTATGGAAAGTAGTAAGGCGAATAGTATGTTAAACGCGCTGGTGATAGACAGTTCGAGTTATTTCAGCGAGCAGTTGAGCGACTTACTAACTTCTGCCGGCTTTCAGGTCGATACGGCTGAATCTGGTTATGACGGCCTGGAAAAAGCGGCCAGCGAGCGTTATCGCCTGGTCTGTTGTGCTGATAATCTGCAGGATTATGCCAGCAGCGAATTTTGCAGCCAGCTTCGAGCCTTGAGCGGCTATGAGTTTGCGACCTTACTGGTTCTGACCGAGCAGGATAATGCCAAAATTCTGAAACAGGCCCTCCTGGCCGGTGCCACTGATATTTTCAGCAAGCATGACATCACTGAGATGGAAACCTATCTCACCCGACTGAGTCAGCGTGAATCAAGACAACTTTCCGGCCGGGTTTTGTTCATCGAAGATTCACGGGTACTTCAGACCATCGTGATTGATCTGCTGACCGATATGGGCCTCGATGTGGATGCCTATAATTATGCTGAGAGTGCCTGGGAGGCCTTCCGTAACGGTGATTATGACCTGGTGATTACCGACATCATGCTGGAGGGCATTATGAGCGGCATCACCCTGGTGCGGAAAATCCGCCGGATGCAGAGTGAATATGGCAATGTGCCCATTATCGCCACTTCCGGTTTCGACAATATGTCTCGCAAGATCGAGCTATTCCATCTCGGCGTCAACGATTACGTATCGAAACCGATCGTACGTGAGGAACTGCGTCAGCGGGTGTTCAATCACATCACCAGCTACCAGACGCTGAGAGAACTGCGTACCCAGCAGCAATCGCTCTACAGCCTGGCGATGCTGGATGAAACCTCAGGGTTATTCAACCGCCACGCGTTGCGTGAGTTTGCCGGCAAATATTTCAGCGAGGCTTATCGCTTTGATCGCACTTTGTCACTGGCGGTGATGGATATCGACCACATGAAGCAAATCAATGAAAGCCACGGTTTTCAGAATGGTGACCAGCTGTTATCCGAGCTGGGTGCCTGGCTCAAACGGCATGTTCGTGATGTTGATATGATTGCCCGCTGGGCCGGTGACGAAATGGTCTTTATTCTGCCTGGCTGTGATCTCGATTCAGCCAATGGTCTGATGGACCGTATGCTGGATCGCTTACGTAAATTCAAACCGGCCGGACTGGAAACGCCGGTAACGGTGAGTGTCGGGATTGCAGAACTATCCAGAGACAATAACGATACGCTGAACAGCCTGTTTGAGCGGGCGGACAAAGCCATGTACCAGGCTAAGATGGCAGGCAGGGACTGTGTAGTCACCTATCAGGAAGAAAGTGAAACCGCTTAGGAGTTAAGCGTATTTCTGCCTGAACTCGATGCATTGCGCTTTATCGAGCATAAAAATGCCATGGCCACCTGACTCAAATTCCAGCCACATAAAGGCCATATCGGGCCAGGCAGCGTCGACCGCAAGATCACTGTTGCCGACCTCCACAAACAACAAACCGTTATCACTCAGATAATCGGCAGCGTTCAACAGAATTTCTCTGACCAGAGCCAGGCCGTTATCAGCAGCTTCCAGCGCAGAAGCAGGTTCATGCCGGTATTCTGCAGGCAGACCTGCCATCTCTTCAGCCCCAACATAAGGCGGGTTGCTGACAATCAGATCATATTGCTGTTGCGGCTCGATGGCTTGCCAGCAATCGGATTGAATCGCCCGGACCTGATCCTGCAGTTCATGCTTTTTGATATTGATGTCGGCCACCGCCAGCGCGTCTTCGCTGATATCAACCGCATCAACAGCCGCTTCGGGAAAAGCCATGGCCAGGGCAATGGCAATACAGCCGCTGCCGGTGCAGAGAACCAGAATACGGCCAAGCTCGTCGGGGCTTTCCAGCCAGGGCTGGAATTGATTGTCGATAAGCTCGGCAAAAGGAGATCGTGGAATCAGTACGCGTTCATCGACATAAAACGGCAGGCCGGCGAACCAGGCTTCATGCGTGAGGTAAGGCAGAGGAATTCGCTGCTCGATGCGCTTTTCAATCAGGCACAGCAGTTTGTCTTTCTCGTCACTGGTGAGGCGGGTATCAAGGAATAGTTCTGGCAGTTCATTGACCGACAGGTTCAGACTGCTGAGGAGCAGCTGTGAGGCTTCATTAAACGCATCTTCATTGCCATGCCCATAAAACAATCCCGCCTCAAGAAAGCGGGATGTCGTCCAGCGCAGAAAATCGCGCAGTGTCTGCAGTTCGGCCTTTACCGATGCGTAATCGGTCATGCGTTTTGTTGGGTAATATCAACAAAATGGCCGGCAATCGCTGCGGCAGCGGCCATCGCCGGGCTCACCAGGTGAGTTCGGCCACCCTGACCCTGGCGACCTTCAAAGTTGCGGTTTGAAGTCGATGCGCAGTGCTCACCGGATTCCAGGCGGTCAGCGTTCATCGCCAGGCACATTGAGCAGCCCGGATCACGCCATTCAAAACCGGCTTCAATAAAGATTTTATCCAGACCTTCCTGTTCCGCCTGCTGCTTGACCAGACCTGAGCCTGGCACCACCATCGCCTGTTTGACGCTGGAAGAGACTTTGCCACCTTTAATCGCACTGGCCGCTTCACGCAGATCTTCGATACGTGAGTTGGTGCAGGAACCGATGAAGACGCGGTCCAGATGAATATCCGTAATCGGCTGGTTGGCATTGAGGCCCATATATTTCAGGGCTTTTTCCATACCATTTCGCTTAACGGCGTCACTTTCAGCTGTCGGATCGGGAATATTGGCAGTGACCGGTACCACCATTTCCGGTGAGGTGCCCCAGGTAACCTGAGGTTTTATTTCTTCAGCCTCGAGTGTCACGACTTTATCGAAGTGCGCCCCGTCATCGGAATGCAGCTCACGCCAAGCGGCGACGGCTTTATCCCAGTTTTCACCCTGTGGCGCGAATGGACGTTCACGCAGGTATTCAATGGTCGTGTCATCGACGGCAATCATGCCCGCACGGGCACCGGCTTCGATCGTCATGTTACACACTGTCATGCGGCCTTCCATGCTCAGCGCTTGAATGGCCTCACCGGCAAACTCGATGGCATAACCGGTACCACCGGCAGTGCCGATTTCACCGATAATGGCGAGCACGATGTCCTTGGCGGTGATGCCCGGTTTAACGTGACCTTCCACGCGAACCTGCATATTCTTGGATTTACGCTGGATCAGACACTGGGTGGCCATCACATGTTCGACTTCCGAGGTGCCGATACCAAAGGCCAATGCACCAAAAGCGCCATGCGTAGAGGTATGCGAATCACCACAGACTACGGTCATGCCAGGCAGGGTCGCGCCCTGTTCGGGACCCACAACGTGAACAATACCCTGGCGTAAATCGTTGAGGCCAAATTCGACAATGCCGAATTCATTACAGTTCAGATCCAGGGTTTCGACCTGCAGACGCGAAACCGGATCAGCAATCCCTTTATCGCGATCGGAGGTCGGCACATTATGGTCCGGTGTCGCCAGAATCGTGTTCAGACGATAGGGTTTGCGGTGTGCCAGACGCAGTCCTTCGAAAGCCTGCGGTGAGGTCACCTCATGCACCAGGTGGCGATCGATATAGAGCAGCGCTGTGCCGTCTGCATCGGTGCGGACCACGTGTTGTTCCCAGAGTTTGTCGTAAAGCGTTTTGGCGGACATAGAATTCAAAATCAATTAAATGGATAACAGCTTATTATAGCGTTTTAAACGGACAAGCTCTATCCGTGCGGCGGACATAAAAAAACGGGTAACCCGAAGGTTACCCGTTTTCTGACTTTCTGCTAAGGAAAAGTGGTTATTCCATATTAGCGTGTCTGTAACGCATTTCTTCTTCAGGAATGCCTTTTTCGTGAATCAGGTGAGACACGATAGACTCCAGGAAGATCAGCGTAGACAATTCAAACATGGTACCCATCGGCATGCCCTTAGTCGGGGCAAAGCTGTCATCGTTACCGATTTGAATTGTTTTGTCCGCCATGTCACCAATCGTTGAACTGGATTTTGAACAAATCAAAACCACTTTAGCGTTCTCAGATTTGGCTTTGTTCGCGAACGAGACCAGCTGAGTAGTTTCACCAGAACCCGAGATAACGATCAGCAGATCGCCTTCACGGATACTCGGTGTGCTGATTTCACCTTGAACATATACAGTATAACCACTATGCATCAACCTCATACCGAGGAAGTTGCCGACCAGTCTTGAGCGACCCGCACCTGTGATGAAAATGCGCTTGGCATCATCACACATAGCTACGAATTCAGCTTCAAGAGAGTCGTCAGTGGCTCCCAGGATATCAGTGATTTTGTTCAGAACTAGATCACGATGCATTGTCATTGTACTAATCCTTATGCTGCGTCAACCAGAGCGCGCAGTTCTTTAGCAGATTCAGCTGGAGAAGGTGCACCGTAGATAGCAGCACCAACTACAACGATAGCAGCGCCAGCTTGGACACAGCTTTGGATGGTGTCTTTGTTGATACCACCAGCAACAGAAACTTTAACGCCCAGACCCAGACCAGTGATGGTTTTCAGGTCTTCGAATGGAGTTTGACCAGCTGCTTGTGCGTCCAGACCAGTGTGAACACCGATGATGTGCGCACCGTTTTGAGCGGCTTCTTTAGCAACTGCTGATTTGTCTTCAACACCGATCAGGTCGATTTGAGCTTCAGCGTTGTTAGCGTTTGCTGCTTTGATAACGCCTTTGATGGTCGCCATGTCAGAAGCACCCAGTACAGTAGTGATGTCACCACCGGCTTCGAAGAAAGGAGTGGCTTCGTATTCACCAGCGTCCATTGTTTTCAGGTCAACCAGGATTTTCTTGTCTGGGTGAGCAGCTTTCAGTGCTTTAACCAGTTTCAGACCGTTGTACTTGATGCATGGTGTACCAATTTCCAGAATGTCGACGTAAGGCGCGACTTGTTCAGCCAGAGCCATAGTTGCGTCGAAGTCCAGAGAGTCGAGTGCCATTTGGATTTCAGCCATGTTACATACTCCTAAATGTAGTAAAAATGATTGTTCACGCTTAACAATAAAGTGAAGCGGGACTATATGCAGAAAACGGCATCAAGTCAATGAAGCCGTTTTCCGCTGCATTCCCGCCCGCTCACAATGGAGCGGGCTGAATACGTGTGAAAGCGAGCGAAGTCTGAGACTAGGCTTTAACGCTTTCCAGGCTTGCCAGACGATCGGCAAGCAATTCTTCCAGTGTTTCCAGTGCTTTAGCAAAACCGTCGATACCTTCGTTCAGTTTTTCCTGAGCCATGCGGTTTTCAGCATGCATTTTGTCGAAGGTGTCTTTGTCCATTGAGATTTTCTCAATGTCGGAATTGGCAGAAATTTCCGGAGACAGTTTGCGCTCCAGGGTGCCTTCAGTGTTCTGCAGCTCTTCCAGCAGTTTTGGTGAGATAGTCAGCAGGTCAACACCGGCCAGTTCGGTGATTTCACCCATGTTACGGAAGCTTGCGCCCATAACTTCAGTTTTGTAACCGAACTTCTTGTAGTACTCGTAAACAGCGGTTACTGACAGAACGCCTGGATCTTCGTGTGACTCGTAAGAATCACGACCCGTGTCTGCCTTGTACCAGTCAAGAATACGACCAACGAACGGTGAAATCAAAGTAATACCGTTTTCGGCACAAGCAATGGCTTGGTGCAGGCCGAACAACAGGGTCAGGTTACAGTGGATGCCTTCTTTTTCCAGAACAGCAGCGGCCTGAATACCTTCCCAGGTTGCGGCGATTTTGATCAGGATACGGTTGCGATCAACACCGGCAGCTTCGTATTGTGCGATCAGGTCACGACCTTTGGCGATGGTAGCTTCGGTGTCGTAAGACAGACGCGCATCAACTTCAGTCGAAACACGACCCGGAATGATGTCCAGGATTTTCAGACCGAATGAAACGGCCAGACGGTCAAATGCCAGTGAAACCACTTCTGAAGCCGGTGCGTCATCACCCAGTGATTCACGCGCAGCTTTCAGGGTATCGTCAACGATGTCTTGATACTGTGGCATTTGAGCGGCAGCAGTAATCAGGGAAGGGTTGGTTGTCGCATCGCGAGGGGTGTATTTCTTGATTGCTTCAATATCACCCGTATCAGCAACAACAACGGTCATTTCCTTAAGCTGATCAAGTAAATTTGCCATGTTATGTACCTTTAGTTTTCAAAGTTAAAAACAACAATCACGCTTGAAAGAGCGCGGACTGTAAGTTTTGAAATTATCCGGGATACGTTGTGTTGGGCTGGCTGCGCCAGAGACGCAGCCACGTATCACCTTGATGGGGTTAAAGGCTGATTAGCCTTTGCTTTGGATGTAGCGTTCTACACCCGTCATTGGTTTTGCTTGAGACTGGCTACGAACATATTGTTCGACACCGGTCAGTGGCTTGCCGTTCGTGGTTTTGTTTCTGATGTATTTTTCAACACCAGTCAGGTTGGAACCACCCTGAGCCTTGTTTCTGATGTAACGTTCAACACCTGTCAGACCATCTGCAGATGCAGCCGGCTTGCTTTCCGCTGCCGGGCTTGATGAGAACAAGCTTTTAAAGAAGCCACAAATCGAAGCAAATAGACCTTTGTTTTCATTCATGATTATACCCCTGTTACATTTTTAAACCCCATCTGCCCAACATAACGAGGTTGGTGCAACGGGTAAATTACTATTTTAGTTTTTTTGTGGCAACCCAGAAGCAGTTTCACGATTAAGTCAGGATGAATCGATTCCGGTGTGTCGCCACATGCTTGTTTTTATTCAGTCCGCCTGTGTCAGACACAGGTTTTTTTCTGACTGGCATCAACACTTTAACCCATCTTGTAAAGCTTTTGACACTAGAGCCTGTCAATCACAGCAAGACAGTCTCTGATGTAGCACTGAAAAAAAACGAGCGGCCGGGGCCACTCGTTCTTTTTTTGCTCAGTGCAAATTGGTTTCCGCTTAGGCTGCGTCAACCAGTGCACGCAGTTCTTTAGCAGATTCTGCTGGAGAGTCTGCACCGTAGATAGCAGCACCAACTACAACGATGGTAGCACCAGCGCGAACGGTATCCTGAATGGTGTCTTTGTTCAGACCACCGGCAACAGAGATACGAACACCCAGGTTCAGACCAGCGATGTCTTTCAGGTCAGCAAATGGAGTTTGACCCGCTGCCTGTGCGTCCAGACCGGTGTGAACACCGATGATTTGCGCACCGTTTTTAGCTGCTTCAGTTGCAACAGCTTTCTTGTCTTTAACGCTGATCAGGTCGATTTGAGCTTCTGCGTTGCTTGCGTTGGCTGCTTTGATAACGCCGCCCATGGTGGCTTTGTCAGAAACACCCAGAACAGTACAGATATCAGCACCTGCTTCGTAGAAAGGAGTTGCTTCGTATTCACCAGCGTCCATAGTTTTCAGGTCAACCAGGATCAGGTTGTTAGGGAATTTGTTTTTCAGTGCAGTAACAATTTCCAGACCATTGTATTTGATGCAAGGAGTACCGACTTCCAGAATGTCGACGTAAGGCGCGACTTGTTCAGCCAGTGCCATTGTTTGATCGAAATCCAGTGAGTCCAGTGCCATTTGAATAAGTGCTTTTGCCATGCTGACATGCTCCTAATGTTGGTTTTAATTTATTGGGTATACGTTAAGAAATACGCTCGCAGACTATAAAGCAGTTGCATCGAATATGTCAATTTTTGCCAAAAAAACCGACAATTTACGACTTTTTAGCTGCTAGACAGGACGATTTGATGTGTGCGACGCTTTGCAACCATATTAAGGCAATCAGAGGGCGTGTTTTGACAACGGCGAAAACCACGATACTGGAAAACATCGGCGGACTCATTATAGATATGGACGGCGTACTCTGGCATGGCAAAAAGCCTTTGCCGGGGCTGGAAGCTTTTTTTGCTCTGCTGAGAGAAAAGCATTTGCCTTTTGTGCTGGCAACCAACAATGCCAGCCTGA
Source organism: Methylophaga sp. (assembly GCA_014762585.1). Taxonomy (GTDB): domain Bacteria; phylum Pseudomonadota; class Gammaproteobacteria; order Nitrosococcales; family Methylophagaceae; genus Methylophaga. The sequence continues at coordinate 3,863 of JABURN010000163.1, read as the reverse complement.
CCCAGCAGCAATACATTGAGAAACTGGCCGATATGGGCATCACGGTCAGTCATGAAGAAATTCTGACCTCCAGCATGGCGACCGCGACTTATCTGCGCGAGAATCTCCCTGCTGATAAGAAACGCATATTTGTGATTGGTGAGGATGGACTCAGAAAACCGCTGGAAGCCGAGGGCTTTGTGCTGACCGATTTGTATCAGGTGAATCAGCCGGCAAAAGGCATCACTGATGAAGGCGCTGATATTGTGGTCTCCGGCCTTGACCGGACGCTGACCTGGGACAAACTTGCCACCGCAACATTGAATATTCGAGCCGGTGCGTTGTTTTACGCGACCAATGCCGATACCACCTTGCCGACGGAGTTAGGTGAAGTCATTGGTAATGGCGGCACGCTCGCCGCTTTGCAGGCTGCGACCGGCGTGGAACCGGTCTGCATAGGCAAACCCGAACCGATTTTGTACCAGCAGGCACTGAAAAAACTGGGCACGGATCTGAGTAATACCGTCGCCATCGGCGACAGATTAAATACCGATATTCTGGGCGCGGTCAATGCAGGCATCCGAAGCATTATGGTGTTAACGGGGGTGTCGTCCAGAGAAGACTTACAACACATCGACTATCAGCCGACCTGGGTATTAGATGATCTGGAAGCGGTGACTGAAGCACTTAAGCAAGCCTTGTAACGACGGAGAAAACAATGAAGAAAATGATCAACGGCGTTGAAAGCGTACTGGAAGAGAGCCTGAATGGCTTTGCCAAGGCGCATGAAGACATCATTAAGCTTAATCATCAGCCACATTTTGTTACTCGAAAGGCGCCGGTTAAAGAACCCAAAGTCGCTTTGATCTCGGGCGGTGGCTCAGGTCATGAGCCCTTACATACCGGTCTGGTGGGTAAAGGCATGCTGGATGCCGCCTGCCCCGGTCAGATATTCACATCACCTACGCCGGATCAGATGATGATGGCTGCACAGGAAGTCGAAAACGGTGCCGGTGTTTTGTTCATTGTTAAGAATTATGCCGGTGACGTAATGAACTTTGAAATCGCCGCAGAAATGCTTGAGTGCGAGCACGAAACTGTCCTGGTCAGTGATGACGTATCGCTCCCCAAAGACCACAGCACGGGTCGCCGCGGTGTGGCCGGCACACTGATTGTGGAAAAGATTGTTGGTGCCGCCGCTGAAGCAGGGGCTGACTTAGCCACCTGCAAAGCGTTGGGGGATAAGGTGGCGAATGCCACTGCGTCGATGGGTGTCGCCCTTAGCAGCTGTACAGTGCCGGCTCTGGGTAAACCCACTTTTGATATTGGTGACAATGAGATTGAAATGGGCGTTGGCATTCATGGTGAACGCGGCCGTGAACCGATGGACCTCAGCAGTGCCAGTGAGATCGTCGAGCACCTGGCCACTGCCATTGATAAAGAACTCATGCCAGCCAAAGGTCAGAAAATCCTGCTGCATGTGAATGGTTTCGGCGCCACCCCGTTGATGGAACTCTATCTGGTCTATGATTTGGCAGCGCAGTTTTTTATGGAACGTGGTGTTGAGGTCACACGCTCTCTGGTGGGTAATTTCACCACATCGTTAGATATGGCTGGTTGCTCGATTACTGTCACTAAGCTGGATGATGAAATGATTCATTACTGGGATGCGCCGGTGCATACGGCAGCCCTTCGCTGGGGTTGTTGATAGTTGCAGAAATGAATTAACCACAGAGGCACAGGGAGCGTTGCCTATGAAAAGTCATCCGCAGATTACGCAGAAGAACGCAGATTTAACAAAAGACAAGCAGACATATGCAATTATAGGTGCGGCCATGTCCGTGCACTCCTCGCTCGGTTGTGGTTTTCTTGAACAAGTCTATCAAGAAGCGCTTGAGATGGAGTTTGAAGTCAGAGGAATTCCACATGTCCGAGAAATGGAGCTACCAATTACATATCAAGGCGTGCAGTTAAGAACATTTTACAAGGCTGACTTTGTTTGTTTCGGAAACGTGATTGTCGAACTCAAAGCATTACAGAAATTGTCTGGGACTGAAGAAGCTCAAGTTATTAACTATTTAAAAGCATCCCGATTGCAAAAAGGCTTAATTCTTAATTTTGGTTCCAAAAGCCTTCAATACAAAAGGTTGGTCTTTAATCTGCGTTAATCGGTGAAATCTGCGGATACTCAGTTTTTCTCAATCACATCCGCAATCGCACAAATCATCAACTGACTGGTTCGCGCTCCCGCATCGATATGACCGCTGGCACGCTCACCCAAAAATGATGCCCGACCTTTGGTGGCCAGCATATCCTTAGTCGACAACATGCCTTCATAAGCCGCTTTTTTCAGCGCATCCAGCAAATCTGAAGCTGCAATATCTGCTTTTTCACTTAAGGCGCGGGAAGCCGGGATGAGGGTATCAAGCATGGTCTTTTCCCCCAGATCCGCTTTGCCACGCGTTTTAACAGCTGTGACACCAGCATCAAAAATATCAGCAAAACCTGCTGTATCCATGTCAGTCTTTTGAGCTTCTTTGCCCATTGCCACAAATAAGCTGCCATACAGTGAGCCTGAAGCCCCGCCCATGGTTGACATCAGCGTCATACCGATTTTCATAAAGGCAGCAGACCATTCCATTTCTGATAATTCTGCAGATTGCTTTTCCAATGCTTCCAGACCACGGAGCAGGTTAGTCACATGATCACCATCACCAATCGCCTGGTCCAGGGCGGTTACTTCTTCGGCGTTGGCTGCAATCTCGTCTTTGATGGCTTTTAGGAAAAGTGGGATGGATTGGGTGCTGATGGTCATTGCTTATCCTTTTCAACTAGTACCGAGGATTATAAAGGCTTGGGATTTTCAATCAAAGGACCGGACTATTCACTCTGAATAGTGAGATGTTTTGTCCGCAGATTACGCTGATAGACACAGATTATTGATGCTTGGTATTCATAGTTGGTAACTGAGGATTATTTTCCATCTGTGAAAATCGGCGTAATCTGCGGATAGCTTAAAAACTCTTCTGCTCTCTGTACCTATACGGTCGGTTTGAATCCGATAGGCAAAAAAAAGCCCCAACCCGAAGGTTGAGGCTTTTTTCAGTTTTTTATATCAAATCCGGAGACTTGATACTGAAACTGCTGACTACCAGGTTACGAAACCACCCAGTGAGATAACGTCGACTTCGTCTTCGTCAGACTGGAGGTAGTATTCAGTTTCCATTTTAGAATACTCAGCAACCAGTTTCAGGTTAGCTGTAACGTCGTGATAGATACCGACAGTAACCATTTCGTTGGCATCCAAGTCGCCAAATCCACCTGCAGTCACGTTGTTATTGTCACGATCCAGTGTAGATTCACCGTAAGATGCTGCAAGGAAGGTTTTGCCTGCGAAACGGTAACCAGCTTGTACGTAGTAACCGTCACCTTCACGAGCGTCACCATTTGTTTCGAAGCCGCCCAGAACACCGAAGCCGCCGATACCTTGGCCTTCGTTGTCATAGTATGTTGCTACAGCTTCAAAACCACCCAAAATGACTTGAGCACCAACTGTGTAAGCATCGATTCTGTCTTCAGCAACTTCGACACCAGCAATTTCACCGTCGATTTTTTGTGACATATAGTCAGCCCACAGCTTCATTGAGCCGCCATCAAAAGCAGTTGCATAGCTCAGTTGTGCTTCGTAGCGTGGATCTTTTTCGAATTTGCTACCAGTAGCAGCAGACAGGTATGCATAGTCTTCCGCATCAACGATAGCGAATGCAGCTTTGAAACCGTTCATGTCAGGAGTGGTGTAGCGGAATTGTGAACGCCAGTTAGCGTAGTCATAACCCCAACCGATACGACCCAGAGTTGTTACAGCTGAGTTTTGGTCACCAGAT
>JABURN010000212.1 GCA_014762585.1 Methylophaga sp. | reverse complement strand
GTATAAGAGACAGTGATGACGACCTCCACGAAGAAAGCCTGCGATAGCGCATTCTGGAAGAAGCCGATTAATCCTACCAAGCCAAAGAAAGAACGGTTGGTGAAGAACTGAGTCGTCACTTCGATAAAGCAGTGATGCTGCAGACTCTCGACATTCAGTGGAAAGAACATCTGGCCCAGATGGATTATCTGCGCACCGGTAGCAATCTGCGTGGTTATGCGCAGAAAGATCCCAAGCAGGAATACAAACGTGAATCCTTCAGCCTGTTCACCACCATGCTCGATAACATCAAGCATGAAGTGATTCGGATTATTTCCCGGGTTCAGGTGCGAGCGCCGGAAGATGTCGATGCGGTAGACCAGCAGCGCCGTCAGAGCGGTGATGTGCAGTATCAGCACGACGATGCTCAGAAAATCGGTCAACAGGAAGCTGAAGAAGAAACACCGCAGGCTGCACAGCCCTATACCCGCGACGGTAGCAAGGTCGGCCGCAATGATCCCTGTCCCTGTGGCAGCGGTAAAAAATTCAAACATTGTCACGGAGCCATTAATTAATGGCTGTGAATCTGACCGCGCCGACAGCAGATGCACTGCTGCCGGTCGCCGGGATTAAACTGGCGACTGCCAGTGCCGGTATTAAAAAGCCCGGCCGTCAGGATGTGGTCCTGATGGAACTGGCGGAAGGTAGCGAAACAGCTGCTGTCTATACCCGGAATGCATTTTGTGCAGCACCGGTAATCCTGGCAAGACAGAACCAGAAACAGGCCGCCAGCCGCTATCTGCTGATTAACTCCGGTAATGCCAATGCCGGTACCGGTGAAAGCGGTATGCAGGCGGCGAAACAATGCTGTCAGGCGGTCGCCGATCTTACCGGTGTTGATGCCAGTGCCGTCCTGCCATTCTCTACGGGTGTGATTGGTCAGTCGCTACCAGTTGAAAAAATTACCGCGGTCCTGCCCGAAGCGAAAGATAAGCTGTCCGAAAACAACTGGTTGCAGGCTGCTCAGGCCATCATGACGACGGACACCGTCGCCAAAGCCAGATCGATGCAACTGGAACTGGGCGGAAAGACGGTGACCATAACCGGTATGTCCAAAGGCTCAGGCATGATCCGTCCGGATATGGCCACTATGCTCGCTTATATCACCACCGATGCCGCGGTCAGCCATGCCGTATTGACCACCATGCTGCATAAGGCGATGAACCAGTCGTTCAACCGCATCACCGTCGATGGTGATACTTCGACCAATGATGCCTGCGTGCTGGTCGCAACCGGGAAAGCCGATAACAAACTTATCGACAGTATTACCAGTGAAGAAGGTGAGCGTTTACTCAGTGCTTTAACAGAGATCTGCCGTTATCTGGCGCAGGCTGTGGTGCGTGATGGTGAAGGCGCAACCAAGTTTATCTCGATCAATGTGAAGCAGGGGCAGAGCCAGGAAGAATGCCGGATGGCGGCTTATGCGATTGCCCATTCACCGCTGGTTAAGACTGCCCTGTTTGCTTCTGATCCCAACTGGGGACGGATTCTGGCAGCAGTAGGTCGCAGCGGTATTGATAATCTTGATGTCAGCACGGTGAGTATCCATATCGGCGATGTCTGTATTGTAGACAAGGGGCAGCCTGCCAGTGACTATACGGAACAGAAAGGTCAGTCAGTGATGGATGACGCCGAGATTGATATCACTGTCTGGCTGGGACGCGGTCAGGCAGAAGATAGTGTCTGGACCTGCGATTTCTCCTACGACTACGTTAAAATCAACGCTGAATACCGCACCTGATACCGCATGGCAGAAAAGCAGATAACGACCCTGAGTGAGTTCCTGCATCACAGCGGTGCCAGGTATCGTGTGTTTGATATGGGGCGACGGGTCACCAAGCTCAGCCCGGATCAGTTTGTCAGCTTTGAATGGGCAACAAAGCCCTATCCACTGCCGTTTCAGCGCAGCGCTTTGTTCGGTGTCATCTTCTGGCATCCGGATGCGGCAGATAAGCACTATGTGTGGTTTCTGAAGTTTCCGCTGGATGAACAGGGACTGTTGCTGCAGTCAGCCCGCGATGAGTTTCTGGTGATGCTGCTGGAGCGGGTGGGCGAGTGCATGCTGGCTGCTGCAGACGGCAAACAGATTGAAGGCGCGCTCAAAGACAGTCCCTATACCTTTAGCCCGCGTGAAGACAAAATGGCGGCTTTCAATGCCCAGGCGACCAAAAGTCTGGCACTCAAGCCTTCATCGTATTATGCCGATGCCTATGCTTATTTCACAGGTAAAAGGCCAATGGAGAGCTGGAATCAGCTGGGCATGCAGGGCGTGGCCGATGTCGCAGTCAGACTCGATGATAACGAGGAAACACTGGGACTGATAGAAACGCTGCCGCGTATTCCATTTGAGCCGTTTAATGTACTCAGTACCTTTCTGGAAAATGCAGAGCCGGCCGCGGGTATCGTCGAAGTGCTGGCGCAACGGGTCGATGTGCAACTGGAAAAAAAACAGCCTGATATCAATATGATCTGCGCCTGCCTGCGTGCTGCTTCCAACAGCCCGGCCAGAGGACTGGTCGACCAGATGGTCAAGCACGTGCTCAAACATACCTGCAGTCAGCATATTGAGGTACTGGCGGTGCTGGGCGGGCGTTGCTGGCGCTCATTACAGCAGCCGTCATTGTGCCAGCTCTATGTGGAGCAATTGGCGCATAATGAGGCGGGTTATGAGGGCTTCAGCCAGTTACTGGCCGACCTGGTGTTTGTGCCGGGCATGCGTGAACCGGTGATGCAGGCTTTACGCAACCCGGAGCGGTCCAAAAAGCTGAGCGAGTTCGTCGGTCTGATGTTTGGCTGATCAATCGATATTGTTTTTGACAATATCAGTGTTGAGCCCGTCAATACTCCGCTGGTTTTTCTGTCGCCAGTATTCCCGGATACCGACTTCCCCCTGTTTTTCAGCCCAGCGGTTAAGTTGTTCACGATCACCGGCATAGTCAAACAGCGGCACGGCCATGCCACAGGAAGTCTGAACCAGATCGATATCAAGGTCGAAAACCTGACGCGCGCCGGGCAGGGGATCAAACAGTGAATACAGACCAGACCACTCCGGGTCTTTTTTATGGATGACGCGGGCCGTACCGTAGACTCTGAGAATCATCGGCCTGCCGCTGAAGGCAGCAAACATCAGTGTCATCCGGGGATTTAACTGTACATGGGCGGCAGTCTCGTTGCCGCTGCCGGTGACATTGAGCCAGATTATCCGTCGGCTATTCATCACCCGTAATGAATCCATGCCTTTGGGCGAGATATTAACGCGACTGTCTTCGGTCGCCGTGCCGACAAAAAACAGGTGTTGTTCCCTGATAAATTCAATCAGGCGTTCAGATAATTCAGTCAGTTTTTGTCCCATTGATTCATCCTTTGAAGTCGTCTCACCAGCATACAGTCACACTGACTTCCAGTCAGAGAAAACGCTGAGTTGTCTGCTAGAAAGGAAACATAAACATAATCAGTGTCACCGTTAGTCCACCGATAAACAGATTCATCGGTAAGCCGACCCGGATGAAATCCATAAAATGATAATTGCCGGGACCGTACACCATCAGATTGGTTTGATAGCCGAGCGGTGTGGCGAAGCTGGCAGAAGCCGCCATCATAATGGCGAATACAAAGGGCTCACTGGCGAGATCAGCCTGTTCTGTGATGCCTAGCACAATCGGCAGCATCAGAATCGCGGCCGCATTATTGGTGATGAGCTCGGTTAATATTGATACCGTGATATAGGTCAGTAACAAAAGCAACCATGCCTGACCCTGACTGAGGCCGATAATATTGTCGGCCAGCAGTGATGCCAGACCGGTGGTCTCGATGGCTGTCCCCAGTGCAAACGAAGCCGCAATCGTCAGGATCACGGTCAAATCCAGACTTCTTTCCGCCTGGTTGACCGAACAGCAGCGGCTGAGAATCATGAGAATGGCACCGGTCATTGCTGCGGTAAGCATGCTGATGAGGCCGAAACCTGCTGCTGTGACCAGAGTCAGCAATATGCCCCAGGCCAGGTAGGCTTTATCATGATTGGGTGATTCTTCGCCCAGATCATTAATGAGTAAAAAGTCTTTGTTGTAACGCTGACGGGTGACAAAAGCCGGCCGGGCTTCCAGCAACAGGGTATCACCCGCCTGTAGCTTGATATTGCTCATATTGCCCGGCAAGCGTTCGCCGTCCCGGGCTACTGCCATAATGACGGCACCGTAGCGCTCGAGAAAAGCGGTTTCGCGTAAAATTTCACCAATTGAGGCACAATGCGGCGATACGACCGCTTCAACCAGCCGTCTTTCGGGACGTTCAGCAGCCATAACCTGATTTTCATAAGTTGTGCTGGAGGGCAGAATACCGCGTATTCTCAGCAGATCAGTGATGCCCTGGGTATCGCCAGCAAAAACAAGTCGATCGTTATCATGCAGACGTTCTTCGGAAGGCACGGCGGTCAGCAGGGTACCATCACGCTCGATTTCCACCAGGAAGACGCTTTTCTGATCACGCAAACCGGCTTCTGAGATACTTTTACCGACCAGCGGGCCGCCCGGTTCGACCATGACTTCCAGGGTAAACTCGCGAACGTTTTCAAACAGGTGGCTTTTACTCAGATCGGGTAGCCATTTGGGGAAAAACAGCCACATGAAGATCAGTCCAGCCACAGCAACCGGCAGGCCGATGATGGTAATTGAAAACAATGAAAATCCGGCTTCACCGGTCAACATCTGATATTGGCCATTCACCACCAGATTGGTGCTGGTGCCTATCAGGGTAATGGTGCCGCCGAGGATGGCGGTATAACTGAGCGGAATCAGTATTTTTGATGGTGCGATATTGATGCGTTTACACCAGGCCAGCACACCGGGAATCAAGGTCGCAATGACAGGCGTGTTATTGAGAAAGGCACTCAGGGTTACGACGGGGGTAAATAAACGAAAATAGGCCCCCCTGATCGAAGTCGGTGTGCCCATCAGTGATTTGACAAACAGGTCGACTCCGCCTGAAGCATGCAGCCCGGCGGCAACGACAAACATGGCGGCCACCGTCAGCAGACCACTGTTACTGAAACCGGCCAATGCGGCGCCAGGTTCCAGTACCCCGGTCAGCAGTAACACGGTGAGTGCAGTGAGCATGGCGATATGCGGTCTGATTTGAGTCAATATGAGTGTGACCAGTACCGCTGCTGTGAGCAGCAAAGTCAGCCATGCTTGCCAGTCCATCTCTATCACCACACCAGAAAAATGCTTATTTTGCCTGGGTTTTATATAAATGGAAGTAATATTAAAAGATATATAAATTCAAAAATGAAATATAAGAAGGGCGTGCAAAGCCCATCTCTGGTAGACGGATTGGATTACTGAGAATACTGGTTAAATAGGATGAAACGACTGATAGCGGGAGAGATGGATTTATGGCGTCAATACAAATGAATTTCAGTGATCAGAGTGGCTCTTCTGCCTGGGATGAGCAATCTGCTTTTGCCATTCCTGTTCCATCATCAGTTCCAGATTTGATTCAACCCGGTCGATAAAGACATGGCCATTAAGGTGATCCAGTTCATGCTGGAATACCCTTGCCATAAAGCCTTCGTAGCGGGTTTCCACCGTCTCGCCTGCATAGGTCTGGTAACGCACGTCAATCCATTCATAGCGTGGTACCAGACCGCGGATGCCGGGCAGGCTCAGGCAACCTTCCCAATCCTTACTGGTGGTATCTGAATGGGCCAGAATCTCCGGGTTGATCACGGCAAACGGCGGTACATCGGGCGCATAGGGATAACGGTCATTGGGATGAGAAGACAGAATAAAAAAACGTTGGCTGATGCCGACCTGCGGCGCCGCAATGCCCATGCCACCTTTGTCGATGACAAAAGCCAACAGGGCATCGAGCTGTTGCTGAAATGCCGAATCTTCAATGCTTTCAACTGGCTCGGCTTTCTGCCTGAGCAGCGGATGACCGAGCTGGTGAATAAAAAAATCAGTACTCATATCGCCGGGGCTTGCAGCGGATCCTGTAATCGAAACCAACCCGCAATACTGTAACGGTCACGCAGAGATTTGACCACTTCGTGTGGAAATTGCTCACTGAGGAAAATCACAAATGTACCGAAGTTGGGATTCACCGTTTCAATGACGGTTTCAGAATCCGACGCATAAATCAGCAACTGACCGCCGTCATCAGCCTGCCATTCCGGGTTCAGATACAGCACAGTAGTCAACACGCGATTGGATTGTCCTTTAAAGGCATCCAGATGTTTTTTGTAAAAAGCGCCGGGCGGGTAGTGCGCATAATGCGATTCGTAATCAAACAGTCCCATAAACAGGCGACGGTTGATCGCCAGCCTGAAATCAGCCATCTGGTCGATATAAGCGCGATCTGTAGGGTTATCTGCAGTCAACCAGCGGGTCTGATCCTGGCGAACGCTGTTGTTTAACTGAAAATCGAGATCACGGCCGATACCGGCGCGCTGGAAATCAGTATCGTCCAGTCTTGCCACGCGACGATGCAGGGCGATATTCAGTTCTGGCGGCAATAATTGCGGCAGAATGCAGTAGCCTCTGTCTGCCAGTGCATCGGCTATCAGATCATAGGTAGATTCAAGGGGTTGGATGAGCGCTTTCAATCATGGGGTCTCCATACAAACGTTAAACCGTTTTGAGGCTCATGAAATCTCAGCAACAGGCGAGGCGCAGGAGTTTGAACGGGGTGCTAAAAATAGCATATTTCTCTGATTAAAGAGGATATTTTTTTATTTTCCAGAGTGACTTTCTATCCGCAGATGCCAGGGATGCTCACAGATTAATGCGAGTAAGGAACAGCGGAAGATCAGGCCGACAGATCATATAAACCATTCCGCCTGCATTAATAATAAAAACAGATCGAACCACCTTGCCACATACTACTGACTTTTTATTAATCAGCGATCATCTGCGAAATCAGCGGATAATAACAATCAGCCGAAGAACCAGTAGGCGACACTAATCGCGGCGATAATACCGGCAAAATCAGCAGCAAGACCACAACCAACCGCATGACGGATATTTCTGATACCGACGGCGCCGAAATACACGGCCAGCACGTAAAAGGTGGTTTCTGTGCTGCCCTGTACGATGGAAGACAGGCGGCCGGCGAAAGAGTCAGCACCATAAGCCTGCATGGTATCGACCATCATCGCGCGGGCACCACTGCCGCTGAACGGTTTCATCAATGCCGTTGGCATCGCATCGATGAAGCGGTCATCCAGCCCCAGGCTCAGAACCAGGCTACGAAGACCGTCAAAGATCAGCTCCAGTGCACCACTGGCACGGAACACGCCGATGGCGACCAGCATGGCCACCAGATAAGGAATAATTCTGACCGCCGTTTCAAAGCCTTCCTTGGCACCGTCGATAAAAGCTTCGTAAGCATTCACTTTTTTCAGTGCAGCGGCACTGATAAAGATCACGACAAGAGAGAACAGAATGACGTTACTGATGAAAGCGGACTGACTCAGCATCGCGTCCTGTGACAGGCTGGCAAAGTAGCCAAGCAGGCCGACGACCAGTAGGGTAAAGCCACCGAGATAGGCCAGCACCACGCGATCGAGCAGGTTGATTTTCTGTACCCAGGCAACGGTTAACAGACCCACCAATGTCGACATGTAGGTCGCGAGCAGGATGGGAATAAACACATCAGTCGGATTGGCGGCGCCCATCTGGGCTCGATAAGTGAAGATAGTGACCGGAAACAGCGTAACCGCCGAGGTATTAATCACCAGAAAAAGAATCTGGGCATTGCTCGCCGTGTCCTTGAACGGGTTCAGTTCCTGCAGCTCTTTCATAGCTTTAATGCCCAGCGGCGTGGCAGCATTATCAAGGCCTAATGCATTGGCAGAGATATTCATGACCATCGAGCCAAGAGCGGGATGGTTTCTCGGGATGTCCGGCATCAGTCGCTGGAACAGCGGGGTCAGGCCACGCGTAAGCAAATCAACAAAGCCACTGCGCTCACCGATTTTCATAATACCCAGCCAGAGAGCAAGAATACCGGTCAGCCCAAGGGAGATTTCAAAGGCGGTTTTGGCCAGTTCAAACATGGCCTCCATCAACTGGGAGAACACCATCTGATCGCCAAGCACAATAAGCTTGAACAGTGCCACCGCAAAGGCGATCAGAAAAAAGGCGATCCAGATGATATTCAGCATGCGGCTTATTGTGGCATGCCGGTTTGCAGGAAGGAAGCCGGGGAGTATTGCGCTCTCCGGCCTGTTTTAAAAAAACTTATCGGCGCTTCTGACGACCCTGAGGCGCTTTGCCGCCCTTGGCCGCTTTGCGCGGGCCGTTTTTCCTTGGCATTTTGCGTGAACCGGGCGAAGCAGGACGTTTCTCACCGTCGTTTTCAGCCAGACTGATTTGCAGCTGATGCTGATTGACCCAGATCTTACGCAAGTGCTGGAAGATGTCTTTAGGCATACCTTCCGGCAGATCGATAAAGCTGTGATCGTCCATAATCGAAATGCGGCCGATGAACTGGCTGTCCAGACCGGCCTCATTGGCAATCGCACCCACCAGATGTTTAGGTTCGACCTTATGTTCGCTGCCGACTTCCACCCGGTAGGTAATCATGCCGGCTTCGGTCTGGTGGCGAGTGCGTTCTCTCGGTTCACGTACGGGCTTATCACCGCGACGTGGTCGCTCGCCATTGTCAGCCTTGTCACGGGGCGCTTTGCGTTCGCTGGTGTGCGACACCGGATTCAGCGGCCGTTGCTTCTGAACCAGGAAGGCGAGGGCGCCAGCCAGTTCCAGCGGGTCAGCATTATGCTCTTCCTGATACTGGGCAATCAGGGTTTCAAAAAAGCCCAGATCCTGTGATTCGATAGTTTCGGTCAATAGCTGTTTAAAAGCCATCACACGACGATCAGCGATATCTTCACTGCTTGGCAGCTGCATGCGGGCAATGGTCTGCTTGGTGGCTCTCTCGATGGCACCCAGCATGCGTTTTTCTCTGGGAGCAACGAACAGGATCGCTTCGCCTTTGCGGCCGGCACGGCCGGTACGACCGATACGGTGCACGTAGGATTCGGTATCGTAGGGAATGTCATAGTTGACCACATGACTCATGCGTTCAATATCAAGACCGCGCGCCGCGACATCGGTGGCGACCAGAATATCGATCTGGCCGGCTTTCATTTTCTCGATGGTCTTTTCGCGCAGCGCCTGATTCATGTCACCATTGATGGCCGCTGCCGCGTAGCCCCGTGCTTCCAGCTTTTCAGCCAGATCCACGGTCGCATTCTTGGTGCGTACGAAGATAATCATGCCATCGAAATCTTCGACTTCCAGGATCCGTGTGAGGGCATCCAGCTTATGCAGCCCCGTCACCTGCCAGTAGCGTTGGTTAATGGTATCGACGGTTGAGGTTTTGGCCTTGATATGTACCTCAACCGGATTTTGCAGATAACGTTGAGCGACCCGGTGAATCGGCTTGGGCATGGTCGCTGAAAACAGCGCAACCTGACGTGCCTGCGGGGTTTCCTGAAGGATGGTTTCAACATCATCAATAAAGCCCATGCGCAACATCTCATCGGCTTCATCCAGTACCAGAGAACGCAGTGCGTCGAGCTGCAGTTTGCCGCGGCGGATGTGATCCAGAATACGGCCCGGCGTGCCGACAATTACCTGTGGATTACGCTGTAGCGCACGCAGTTGCAGGCCCATGCTTTGGCCACCGTAAATCGGCAGGACATGGAAGTTTTTGATATGGCGACCATAGCCCTGAATGGCTTCTGCGACCTGGATGGCGAGTTCACGGGTTGGTGTCAGAACCAGCAGTTGCGGCGCTTGCTGTTTGCCGTCAAGACGGCTCAGCAGCGGCAGTGAGAAGGCCGCGGTTTTACCGGTACCAGTTTGCGCCTGCCCAAGCAGATCCCGGCCTTCCAGTAATGGCGGAATGCTTTGTGCCTGAATCGGGGAAGGGGTTTCATAACCGGCTTCCTGAATCGCTTTGAGAATAGCCGGGGCAATGCCTAACTCACTGAATGAGGGCATCGTTTCACGATGTTCTGTGGACATGAATAAACCTGTGATGGTCAGTTTTGAACGCAAAACTGATAAGCGGGGTGTAAAACCCGACATTATACGATGCTGACTGAATAAAAGACAGAAAAAACATTTGTTTATTGACGAACTGGCAAGCGGCACTGCACAGGCTTTATGATGAACTTGAGTGAGGTAAAGGAGACACCGATGGATCAGTTTTCAGTGGATGCCTACACGCCGCAGCAGATTGCAGCCCGTGTACAACAGCTTGGTGTCACCAAGGCGACGGTGGACCCCTTGCAGGTGTTTGCTCTGGCGGTGCTGGCCGGTGCGTTTATCGCTCTGGGTGCAGCATTTTTCACCGTGGTGACCTATGACCCTGGCAGCATCGCCGGTGGCCTGTTACGGTTGATGGGCGGCCTGGTGTTCTGCCTTGGATTGATCCTGGTTGTGGTTGCCGGGGCTGAACTGTTCACCGGCAATAACCTGATTGTCATGGCTTTTGTCGACGGCAAGGTGACACTGGGTCAACTGCTAAAAAACTGGCTGATTGTCTATCTGGGCAACTTTGTCGGGGCCATGGGCATGCTGTTGATGATTTATTTCAGCGGTCACTGGCAACTGGCTGATGGTGCCGTCGGCGCCAAGGCAATTGCCATTGCCAACAGCAAGGTCAACCTGAGCTGGCTGGAAGCGCTGTTTCGCGGCATTTTATGTAATGTGCTGGTTTGCCTGGCCTTATGGTTATGTTATGCGGGCAGAACGGTGGTGGATAAGGTGCTGGCGATTTTGTTTCCCATTACTGCCTTTGTGGCGCTGGGCTTCGAGCATTCGGTTGCTAATATGTATTTTATCCCGGCCGGTCTGCTCGCCAGTCTGGAGCCCCAAATGCTGCAGTCGCTGATGCCGGTCAATCTCGATAATCTCACCATAGCAGGATTTTTATGGCACAACCTGCTGCCTGTAACTGTAGGCAATATGCTGGGTGGCGGTTTGTTCGTTGGCCTGGTCTACTGGTTTATTTACCTGCGCAAAAATAAGGAGAGTACCCATGACTGATCATATTTATAAAATCATTGAACTGACCGGCAGCTCGCCTGAGAGCACCGATCAAGCGATCCGTAGCGCTGTCAGAAAAGCGGGCGAAACCGTCAAACACATGGACTGGTTTGAGGTGGTTGAAACCCGCGGCTCGATTCAGAACGGCGATGTCCAGTTCTGGCAGGTCACCATCAAGGTTGGTTTCCGTATCGAAAGCTGAGCCATAGACGGGGTAAGGGATGCGTACCGACGTAGTCATTATCGGTGCGGGCACGGCCGGCCTGGCTGCCGCCAGAGAGGTCAGTAAACAGACTGAGGATTTTTTGCTTGTTGACCCGGGGCCGCTGGGCACGACCTGTGCCCGGGTCGGCTGTATGCCCTCCAAGCTGCTGATTGAGGCCGCCAGGGCTTATCATCGCAGGCTCAGCTTTGCAGAGTTTGGCATTCAGCATGCCGATAAGCTGGCAGTAGATATGCCCGCGGTGATGCAGCGGGTTCAAAAGCTCAGGGATTTCTTTGTTGACAGTACGCTGGAAGCCACTGAGCGATTCAATCAGCAACTATTGAAACAAAAGGCCCGCCTGTTGGGCCCCAGTCGGGTGGAAGCCGGTGGTGAAATCATTGACTGTAAAAAGATTATCATCGCCACCGGTTCACGACCGGTGGTGCCTGACAGCTGGCAGGCTTTTCATGAGCATATTCTGACCAGTGATAATCTGTTTGATCAAAATGGTTTTGCCAGGCGGATTGCGGTGATAGGACTCGGTGCTATCGGTCTCGAAATCGCCCAGGCACTCAGCCGCCTCGGTGTTGAAATCACGGGCTTTGGGTCTGACAAGATGTTGGCAGGGCTGAGTGACAAACAGGTCAACAATGCGCTTCACGAGAGCCTGAACAAAGAATTCAAGCTTAAGCTGGGCGAAGATGCGGAACTGGAACAGTCTGCAAATGGCGTCAAAGTCAAAGCCGGTGATTTCGGCGATGAATTTGAACAGGTCATCGTCGCGATTGGGCGCAAACCCAATATCGATAATATCGGCCTTGAAAACCTCGAGATTGAGCTTGATGAGCAGGGGCTTCCCCATGTTGATCCGCATACCTTGCAGCTTGAAGATCAGCCGGTTTTTATTGCCGGCGATGTGCGGGCCGATACCATGCTATTACATGAAGCCGCCGATGATGGCCGTATTGCCGGTCACAATGCGATGGCTGAATCGGTCTCTTCGTATTGCCGTCGTATCCCTCTCAGTGTGGTGTTCTGCGAGCCGGAAGTGGCTGTCGTCGGTCAACCTACTGCAGATCTGAATAAGCAGGATTATGTCGCGGGCGCAGTGGATTTCTCGAAGCAGGGCCGGGCCAGAGCCGCGCAGAACAACAGCGGTTACCTTAAAGTCTATGCAGACAGACAGACTGGCAGGCTACTCGGAGGCGAAATGGCCGCTCCTGATGCCGGCCATCTGGCACATCTACTGGCACTCGCTATTCAGCAGAAAATGACCGTGACCGAAATACTGGCGATGCCGATTTATCATCCGGTAGTGGAAGAGGGATTGCGGACAGCGCTTCGGGATTTGCAATCGAAAATATCGTCAGAGGGTGGTTTTGATTTATCCCGCTGTGAAGCGATGAATGCCGAGGCGCTGGATTAATCGCTCTGTTTCTCGAAGCGATGCACCCAGACCTGGTGGGCGTCATTCCAGTCCATACCGGCATGCATACTGATGATCAGTTGTTGGTAAGTACTCAGATCGGGAAAGCCTTCCGCTTTGGCATCGCTTTCCGTCATGTCACCCAGAGACTGTCTTTCCAGTCCGGTAATCACAAACTTTGCTGAACCGAGAAAAAAGGTTTCACCGGGATAACCATACACGCCATTGCGGCGTTGCTGGGTTTTGTGACCGGCCAGTGCCGCATCGACCAGCCGCTGATGACTCACCAGCCGGTCGATTTCGCAGGTTTTGGGCGGGTAATCCGGATGCAGATCTGACATTTATTTATTAATCCGGGTGAACTTGGAGCCTTCCAGTGTCAGGTTGAACATCAG
Source organism: Methylophaga sp. (assembly GCA_014762585.1). Lineage (GTDB taxonomy): Bacteria > Pseudomonadota > Gammaproteobacteria > Nitrosococcales > Methylophagaceae > Methylophaga. The sequence continues at coordinate 2,193 of JABURN010000212.1, read as the reverse complement.
GCCCTTGTTACTGAACATAAAGCCGACGATGGGATCTTCGATATCAATAGTATTGATATCTTCACCGGCGCCCCATTCAACCACGGCCACTGAGCCATCAACCCCTGCCTTCCAGCCTTTGCTGTTGCGGAAATATTGCAGGGAATCCTGTTCCAGAAATACGATAACCAGGGATTTGCTCTGGGCACCCAACTGCAGGCCGATGGAAGCAGCTGCGGTGCTGTAATAGGACTGGGTCTCACCATTTATCAGTAAAGCGCCTTCTCCATATTCACCGCCGATACCAAAACCGGCCTTGATGATTTTGGGGAACACCAGCACACCGGCTGCCCGCCTCAGAAACTCAGCGCCACCCGGCACTTCGCTTTTGAATTTTTTCAGCGTCTCGTTGACACCGATATCAATTTCAGTGGCGGAAGCTGCCAGCGTCAGGGCGGGACTGGCAAAAAACAGCATGCCCAGACAGGCCGTTAAAATAGTCCATTTCTTTGCCAGATGCAGTGTGAGTTTTTTCATTGATGTTCCCTCATGTGGGTTGGATATCACTACACTAGCATGAAAAAATGACAAAAGTTGAGACCTTATCCCGGCATTCTGTTGTCGGTCTGTTTAGTTAATACCCAGACTTTGCAGGTATTCGTCGTAGCTACCGTGGAAATCAGTGATGCCTTCGGCTTCCATATCAAAGATACGGGTGGCCAGTGAAGAGACAAACTCACGGTCATGACTGACGAAGAACAGCGTGCCATCGAACTGCTCCAGCGCCATATTCAGTGATTCGATCGATTCCATATCCATATGGTTGGTAGGTTCGTCCATGACCAGGATGTTGGGGCGTTGCAGAATCAGCTTGCCCAGCAACATCCGGCCTTTTTCACCACCGGATAGGACATTCACTTTTTTATCGATCATATGACCTGAAAACAGTAGTCGCCCCAGCGTACCGCGGATTACCTGTTCATCGTCCTCGGGACCGGCCCACTGTGCCATCCAGTCATACAGGTTCATGTCGTTTTTAAACAGATGGTCGTGGTCCTGGGCGTAGTAACCGATATTGGCGTTTTCCGACCATTTCACTTCACCGCTTTTAGGCGGCATATCACCGACCAGGGTTTTGACCAGGGTGGATTTACCTATCCCGTTGGGGCCGATAATCGCAATGCGCTCGCCCACTTCGGTGATAAAGCTGAAATTATCAAACAATGGTTTGTCACCGTCGTAGAACTGACTGACTTTGCTGACTTCCAGCGCGTTACGAAACAGTTTTTTGTCCTGAGTAAAACGAATATAGGGGTTAACACGGCTCGAAGGTTTAATGTCATCAAGCTGGATTTTTTCAATCTGCTTCTGACGCGAAGTCGCTTGTTTGGCCTTGGAAGCATTGGCCGAAAAACGCGAGACAAACTCCTGCAATTCCTTAATCTGCGCTTTTTTCTTGGCATTATCCGCCTGCAGGCGTTCGCGGGCTTGGGTGGAAGCAATCATGTAATCATCATAATTGCCGGGATAGACACGCAACTCGCCATAATCCATATCCGCCATATGGGTGCAGACACTGTTCAGAAAGTGGCGGTCATGCGAAATGATGACCATGGTGCTGTTGCGCTGATTGAGAATATCTTCCAGCCAGCGGATGGTGTTGATATCCAGGTGGTTGGTCGGTTCGTCGAGCAACAGAATATCCGGATCGGCAAACAGTACCTGCGCCAGCAGAATACGCAGCTTCCAGCCCGGTGCGATTTCACTCATAGGCCCGTAATGCTGTTCCACCGGAATCCCCACACCTAGCAATAATTCGCCGGCGCGGGCTTCGGCGGTGTAACCGTCGAGTTCGGCGTACTGGCCTTCGAGTTCAGCGACCTTGATACCGTCTTCCTCACTCATCTCCGGCAAACTATAGATACGATCGCGCTCATGATGCACTTCCCACAGGGCTTTATCGCCCATGATCACCACATCGATGACCCGCTGATCCTCATAAGCGAACTGATCCTGTTTCAATACGGCGAAGGATTCATTCGGATCCCAGCTGACATTACCGGAGGTCGGTTCCTGATCGCCAGCCAGAATTTTCATGAAGGTGGACTTACCGCAGCCATTGGCGCCGATAAGGCCGTAGCGGTTGCCGTCTCCGAACTTGACCGAGACGTTTTCGAACAGGGGCTTGGCCCCGAATTGCATGGTGAGGTTAGC
>JABURN010000243.1 GCA_014762585.1 Methylophaga sp. | reverse complement strand
GGAAAGCCAGCTTCAATTTCGTTGCTATCGTGTCTGACCCGGCGCTAAACTCACGGATATCAATGGATTTTAGCAAAAAATATCGGGTTCACGATTTTCAACCACGAATTGGCATTCATTAATAGAAAAAAACGCTTGCTGTATTCCCACTTGTTCTCTATATATTCACTTCTCATTATTTTCTCTTAAAAGGAAGAGATCATGCTGACTGAACGTGAACAAGATACGCTGGAATTTATTCGTGCTTACATTGCTGAACAGGGACGTTCACCGCTGGTCTCGGAGATTGCTGAAGGCCTCGGTCTGCGTTCGCAGGGCACCACACATCGCTATATTCAGGCATTGGTTGATGCCGGATTGCTGGAGCGTCATGTCGGCCGTACCCGCGGTCTGCGTCTGACAGAACAGGCGGAACCGCCGGAAACCGGTCCATTGACCTTGCCGGTGATGGGCAAAATAGCGGCAGGTCGCTTGATTGAAGCAGTAGCCGATGAATCGGAAATTGACCTGGGCGATATGTTTACCGGCAAAGGTCGCTTTGTGCTCAAGGTCAACGGTGATTCCATGATCGATAAAGCGATTATGTCCGGTGATTATGTTGTGGTGCAGTCACAATCCACTGCCCGCCACGGGGATATCGTCGTCGCTCTGGTCGATGGTTTTGATGCCACGCTGAAAACCCTGCTGCTCAATGACGATGGCACCATCACCCTGATGCCGGCCAATGTGAATTACGAACCGGTCACCTTGCCAGCTTCCAGAGTCCGGATTCAGGGCGTCGTGGTCGGACAGCTCCGTACTTATCCCTGACGTGGGCCTGAAGCAGCGACAAAACTGGCCACGGATGATTGCCCTGGTCGATATGAACTGCTTCTTCGCCCAGATTGAGCAGCAGGATCATCCTTTCTGGCGTAACCGGCCGGTGGCCGTGACCAATGGTCAGCTTGGCAGCACTATCATCACCGCCTCCTATGAAGCCAGAGCGCTGGGCATCAACACCGGCATGCATCTGAATGAGGCGCGGAAATATTGCCCCAATCTGATTCAGGCACCCAGCCGGCCCTACCGTTACGCGGATGTGTCTTCACGGATCATGGGCGCTCTGCAGGATATCTGCCCCGAGGTTGAGGTGTATTCCGTCGATGAAGCCTTTCTGGATCTGACTGACTGTCAGCAGCTGTATGGCAGTCCGCAATCTATTGGTCAGTTGATTAAGCAGGCGGTAAGTGAGGCTTCAGGCTTGACCTGCAGCGTTGGGCTGAGCGGCGATAAAACCACGGCCAAGTTTGCCGCCAAGCTCAAAAAACCCGACGGTCTGACCATTATTTCGCCCTGGGAAGCCGAGGCACGGCTAGCCAATGAGAGAGTGACGGAATTAAGCGGGATTAATGTCGGTATCGGTAATTTCCTCGCGAAATATGGCATTGAGCGCTGTGGCGATATGAAAAAAGTGCCGATGAGTTTGATTGCCAAGCGTTTCGGCAATCCTGGCAGGCGGATCTGGCTGATGGCGCAGGGCAGGGATCCGGAACCGGTCGTGACCAATGTCAATGCGCCCAAGACCATCGGTCACGGCAAAGTGATGCCGCCGGGCACCCGGGATAAAGAAACGATACTGACCTATTTCCAGCATATGTCGGAGAAGGTCGGTTCCCGTTTGAGAAAACATGGCTTTCAGGCCGCCCGTTTTTTTATCGGTATCAAGACCCGGCAGCAGGGCTGGCTTGCGACCAAAATCCAGTTGCCCCAGACCACCGATGATGGCGCCGTGATTTATCAGCATTGTTATCAGTTTGTCAGTCAGTATTTCCGCGGTGAAGACAGCCGACAGGTGCAGGTGACAGCCTTAAGTCCAGTCGTGAGTTATCAGCCGGATTTGTTTCTGGATAATGGCCAGCGTCGCAAGCGGGAGAGACTTAACGACGCCGTTGACAGGATTAATGAGCGTTTCGGCGAGTTTACGGTGGCGCCGACACGGGTGATTGGCCGCAGCGAAATGCCCAATGTCATTGCCCCTGCATGGAAGCCCAGCGGACACAGGAAAACCATCTGATGTGTGAAGGCGTGTATTTCACGCATGGCGATGAGGTCATGAGGGTGTTTTATATCAATCCCAAAGCCTTGCTGCCGGTGTTAATGCAAGATGGCAGTATTCGCCTGATGCCGTGGGGGCGACGTCGTAAACAGACCGGGCAATTGCCTGCCACCGGCTGGGCACGGCTGGATGCGATTTATTCCGGCCGCTGGGACAAGTTTTTTCCCAAACCGGTGAAAATTCCGGTACTTAGCTTTATGGACAGGGATATTGAGGGCCAGCGTCATTGGTATGACCTGCAGAAAGGACAGTTTATTCAGGGGCTGATAGCCCGGGATGGACATGAAAAACGGGTTTATATTGTGATTATCGAACCGGAAGTGGAGGATGCCGAACTGCATCACCGCTGGCCGCGGGTAGTGCAGCGGGGGGAAAAATCCCGTTACAGCTTTGAGTAATTATTTCAGTACACGGCTGTGCAGGCGGGTTTTGGAGCAGTTGCCACCGGCCTGCTTGGCCTGATCAACATGATGCTGAACGGTAGCCAGCATATCCAGAATACCGTAGCAATCATTCTCAACCGGTGCATAGGTGCTGTGACCGATACTGACAGTGGCATAACGGCCGGTGGGGGAGTGGGGATGAAATATCTCCAGCATGGAGACGGCTTTATGCAGCTTAGTCGCCATCTGCGTGCTCTGGCGGTAACTCATATGTGAACTGATCGCCATGATCTGCTTGCGGTTAAAGCGGGCGATAAAGTCAGTTTCGCGATTAAACTGCTGGCGGATAGCATTCAGAATTTGCTCGAAGCAGCTGGCTTTGCTTTCCATCTGCGAAAAGCGATCCACATCAACAATGAACATGGAGACCGGAAAGTCTTCATTCACCGCCTGGCGCCAGTGAAAAATGAGTTGCTCCAGCAAACGGGTCTGATCAATCAGAATATCGTTGCCGGAAGTTTGCTCAGATGGAGTTTGACTGCTGCCCATGTGTTTGATCTTAGTTAAATGAGTCAGCGTGACCATAAAGGACCACGCTGACCCGGAACGGCTCAGGAGTTTTTATAATCGCGATTGTAATAGTAGTTGGTCGCTTCGACAAAGCCGTCGATACTACCGCAGTCGAAACGGTGGCCTTTAAATTTGAGCGCGAGCACGCGTTTTTCCTGTGCCATGGCTTTAATCGCGTCAGTAATCTGTACTTCACCGTTAGTGCCAGGCGGAGTGTTACGGATGTAATCAAAGATATCGGGTGTCAATATATAACGGCCGATGATGCCGAGATTACTCGGTGCATCCTGTGGCTTGGGTTTTTCCACCATATCGTCGACTTCATACACACCGTCTTCGATTTCACGCCCGGAAATCACACCGTAGCTGCTGATATTATCGCCGGGTACTTCCTCAATCGCGATTACACTACAGTTGTAGCGCTCATATAATTCAACCAGTTGGCCAAGAACACGCTTGCTGCCACTGTCATCGGGAGGTGAGCAGAGATCGTCAGCCAGAATGACGGCAAAAGGTTCATCGCCGATCAGTGGCTCGCCGGTCAGAATGGCATGCCCGAGACCGAGCATGGCGCGTTGACGGATAAAAATGAAGTCACAGCTATCCATCAGATTACGGATATCTTCCAGGAATTTTTCTTTGCTAGTGCCTTTGATTTCCTGTTCCAGCTCGTAGCTGGTATCGAAATGGTCGGCGATGGCACGTTTACCACGACCGGTAATAAAGCCTGCTTCGCTAACACCGGCTTCAACCGCTTCTTCCACACCGTATTGAATCAATGGCTTGCTGACGATAGGAAGCATTTCTTTGGGCATGGCTTTAGTCGCCGGAAGAAAGCGAGTGCCATAACCCGCGACCGGGAACAGGCATTTGCGAATAGGTTTTACTTCTGACATGCAATTATCCTTTTTTGGAAAAACACTAACAAATCAGTGTGAATGTACCATGACAGTCATTAACTGTTTGTGATCCACAGTACTTGATAGGGATTAACAGTGAAAGTTTCTGTTTTTTCATCAAAAATATGACCACTGATAAGATCCCACCAGCGATCGGTCACAATTAAATTGAGCTCCGCAATGCGAAGCGGCTGTGGTGTATCGCTGATATTAAAAATACAGAAAATACTCTGTCGTCTGTCCATGCTCTGACGCCAGAAACCGAACAGCTGTTCCCCCATGTGCAGTGTGAATTGTGTGGCGTTGGGATGGAAAGCACGCTGTTGCTGACGAAGATGCACCAGTTTTTTCAGCAGGCCGGAAACCTGAGCATGTTGTGAGGCCGGATCGGCCAGTTCCGCAGTGAGTTTATTGTAATCCCATTCATGACGGTTAATGCCACGATTCTGGCCGGTACGTTCCAGTTTTTCCAGATCATTGCTGGTGGCCAGCAGGCTGTGAATATAGATTCCCGGAATGCCTTCCAGTGAGAGCATAATGGCGTGGGCGCAGATAAAGCGGTCGATATGCCACTGGTCCTTGCCTTTAGTGGTTCCCTGCAGGGCATCAAACAGAGCGATATTGATTTCATAGGGCTTTTTAACGCCATTATCACCAGCGCGCCAGGAAATCTGGCCGCCAAACTGTTGCATGGTGCTGATAAGCGAAGCAATTTCGCTGTCCGACAGCAGGCCCTCAGCAGGGCGCAGGCCAATACCATCATGTGAGGCAATGAAATTGAAATAGGCGGTGCCGTTCTGGGCCGGTGGCATGCTCATCAGCCATTGCTTGAGATAAAAGCAGTTTCCGGTGACCAGGGTGTTGACCAACAGCGGTGGCAGCGAGAAGTTATAAATACAGTGCGCCTCGTTGGCATTACCAAAGTAGCTCAGGTTTTCACGATTGGGAATATTGGTTTCGGTAATGATCACCGCATCGGGTTGGGCATGCTGAATCAGGCTGCGCATCAACCTCACCACTTCATGGGTTTCCGGTAGGTTCAGGCAGTTGGTACCCGGTTTTTTCCATAAGAAAGCGACCGCGTCGAGACGGAAAATGCGAATGCCTTTATCCAGGTAAAACCGCACAATGCGGATAAATTCTTTCAGCACTTCCGGGTTACGAAAATCAAAGTCGACCTGGGTATGGCTGAAGGTGCACCAGACATATTTTATTCCGTCATGAGTTTCGGTTTCCCTAAGTAACGGGCTGGTGCGCGGACGAACGACCTGACTGGTCGGTGTATCCGCGGCAGTGGTATAAAAATAATCATGGCCCGGGCCTTCACCTTTGATGAAGTTTTTAAACCACTCACCACTGCTGGAGCCGTGATTAATGACCAGATCAGCCATCAGGCGGTAATCGCCGGCGATATTTTCGATATCATCCCAGTCCCCCAGTGCCTTGTTGACCTGGTAATAATCCATTACCGCAAAGCCGTCATCGGAACAGAAAGGGAAAAACGGCAGAATGTGCACACCGTTGATATAGCCTTTGATCTCCTCGTTGAGGAAGCGATACAGGGTTTTCAGCGGTGCTTCTCCCTGACGCTGCACGCTGTTTGCATAGGTAATCAGCACGATATCGGTCTGATCCCAGTTGTTTTTGTGTGGCACCGAATCGAAAAAGGTCTCATTGAGGCGCATGACCTCAATGATCTCGTCACCGAGATCAGTCAGTGATAAGTCAGGCAGGCTGTCCTGATAAATCGCCTGCAGGTGATAGAGCACGGTTTCATGCAGCTGCTTGAGCTGCTCATCAGTTACTGTCATCACAGGCTCGGTCCTCAGGCAGAAAATTCCTGGTAATCGGCTTCCACTGCCTCATAGAGGCGCTCGAAGATGTCCGGCAAAGCGCTCTGTACCCGGCTCCAACTTGGCGTGAAGGGCGTTTCCATCGGGTTTTCAAGAAACATCTGGCCGGCATCCATAATGTTTTTGGCGAACATTTCTACTGACTCTTCTTCCTGGTGAATATCAAAATTGAGCCCGTTCATGACGGCATCATTACGATAGGTTTCAACAAAATCCAGCGCGATTCGGTAATAGGTCGCTTTCAGGCTGCGAAACGCTTCAGGTGAGAACACCACGCCCTTGGTGGCCAGTTTGCGGAACAGGGACTTGGCGATATCGATCGACATTTTTGACAGGCCGCCACGCTGATCATCCAGCGATAAATCCTGATGTTTGTGATCGTAGGCATCAGCCACATCCACCTGGCACAGGCGGTTATTGGCGTAGTTTCGGTGCATTTCAGACAACACCCCGATTTCCAGTCCCCAGTCACTGGGGATTCGGATATCGGTCAGTACATCACGGCGGAAAGAGAATTCACCGGCCAGCGGATAGCGGAAGCTATCCATATATTTAAGGTAAGGATGTGAGCCCATGACGGATTTCAAGGCCCGGATTAGCGGGGTGACCAGCAGCCGATTTACTCGGCCATTGAGTTTACCGCCGGCGACGCGGGCGTAATAGCCTTTGCAGAACTCATAGTTGAACTGCGGGTTGGCAACAGGGTAGATCAGCCTGGCCAGCAACTCACTGGTGTAGGTGACAATATCGCAGTCATGCAGAGCTATCGACTCCGCTTTGCCTGAAGCCAGAATATAGCCCATGCAATACCAGACATTGCGACCTTTACCCAGCTCTTTCGGTGCCAGACCCAGCGTCTGTAACTCGGCATCGATGGCTTTGAGACGGGGGCCGTCATTCCAGAGAATGCGATGGTGCTGAGGCAAGTCGGAGAAAAACCGGATGGCATGGCGGTATTGAGCTTCATCAGCCCGATCCAGGCCAATCACGATTTCCGATAGATAAGGGACATTTTTCAGTTGTTGCACGATGTTGGGTAGCGCTTCACCTTCCAGTTCTGAAAACAGCGAGGGCAAAAGCAGTCCCATCGGCCGTTGTTTACTGAACTGCAGCAGGTCGCTTTCCAGGTCTGCGATGTGGCGATGGGTCAGGTTATGTAAGGTGGTAATAATCCCATTCTGGTAAAAATCAGCCATGATTGCCTCGGGGTAATGGTGATGAATCGGGATGCAACGTTGCACCGATGATTTGATTGACACCTTCTGCCCAGCCTTTGGGCCCGGTGTGGGTGGAAATAAGGTAATGATCCGCACGGTCAATGCTTGGCAGAGGATGCACCGGTGAGCGAATCAGCAGGGCGTGATCAGCGGTTTCCAGCATCGCTTTATCATTCTGACTGTCACCGATGGCCAGTGAAATCATCTCCTTGCCTGGATCGGCGGCCCGGTAAACCTGTGCCAGCCATTCCATTGCCCGGCCTTTATCACAGTCGCCGGAGACATGCACGAAGCGACCCCCTTCCAGGATATGAGCGCCCGCTTGCTGTAAGTCCTCTATAAACTGACGCTTGAGATTGCCATTACCCTGCCAGGCAATAGGTTCACCATATTGGCGTCGAGCAGCGCGGGCCGCGGCATGCACATTGAGTCCGGTCATGGCGATAATGCCGTCTATACCGGCTTCGGCAAAAGTTTTAAATTCACCGGCATACTGTGGCCGTATTTCATCGATTAATGATTGCCAGCGCGAGCGTGGATCGACAAACGCTTTAATCCAGTAGCCATTTTTCTCAATGGTGTCGGCGGGCTGCTGTTCAAAATAACCAACGGGTATAAAAACAGCAGCGCCGTTTTCAACGATAAAAGGATGCTTGTTGTGGAGGCTGTCACGCAGTAATTCGACTTCCGCCTGGGTTTTACTGGTAACTGGTATGACTGGAACGTGACCGGCTTCCAGTGCTTCCAGCATCGGTACTGCCTCATCAAAATGGTAGTTATGATGATCCAGCAGACTGCCATCCATATCAGTGAATATCAGCCATTGCTTCGGGGTCATGGCGTTGAGTTTTGGCGGCTTTGAAGTCAGTTTAGTGATCTGGCGGTTTGCATCGAGCTCGAACAGGTAGTTCATGCGTTCAGGCAATGATTTCAGTGTGTTCTGGGTAATACGCTGGTAGTACTTGATAAAGCGGCCTACCTGGGCTGCGTCCATGATCTGATGCTGACCGCTGGTGCTGTCACGCAGCTTGTTTTCCTGTTCCAACCGCCAGTCATACACACACTGAAAGTCCGGTGCTTTGAGCATGATCCAGACATCAATCAGCTCGAATAGCTTAGGGTAAAACAAGCTGAGTTGTTTATTCACATAGCGGCGCCAATCGGCGTTCTTATCTTCACTGGCTTCCAGATCATTAACCGGCTCAGCCAGTGTGGCTTCATCCTCAGCCACCGCACCCAGGCACCAGCCCTCGAGCACGATCACGTCGACTGCGTCATTAATGCATTCGGCAAATTCCGGTGGATAACGATCATCAATGGCTTTGTTGAAACGGGGTATCAGCACCGGTAAATGCTTGTGCAATAAATCGCTCAGGGTCTTGCGGGCCAGAGGTATATCATGGGTGCCTGGAACGCCGCGTGTTGCCAGCAGGGGATGAATACCCTGTGCCAGGCGCTGTCTCTCCGCGCGGGTGAAATAAAAGTCATCTAAAGAGAGCGACAGGGCGCGTAAGTGATGCTGTTGTTCCAGCAGGTAGACCAGACAGGCTGCGAGCGTGCTTTTACCGGAGCCCTGTGCACCATTGATACCGACAATGATCGGTCTGTTTGCACCTTTATGGTGCGACTTGATGGCCTCAGCGAGCGGTGCAAACCATTCTGTGATTTGTTGCTGGTAGGCCGCCGGTAAGTGATGCTGTTGCAGAAAGCCGCTGATATCGATGTTCAGCATATCCGTATCTCTTATTCATCATTGAAACGATTAGCAGGGTCAACGCAATATTCATACCGATGAAGCAAAACGGACTGCAAATAGCTTTATCTGAGCAGTCTATTCAGCATGCTTGCAATGCTCATCTTCACAGCGATGGACCTCAATAGTGATATGTGACAGACGGTCAAACTCAGCCAAAAGTTGTTTGTAATAGGCTGTTGCTTTGGGTTCAGCGGTGACAATCGTGATGATGGCCGCATAATGATGAGGACTGATGTGCCAGATATGAAAGTCGGCAATACGGTTATCCGCGTCTTGCTCAATCCGCTGTTTGATGGCCTGCTGATAGTCTTCATCAATACTGCCATCCAGCAGAATCGGGCTGGTTTCACGAATCAGACCGATAGCCCAGACGCTGATAATCAAAGCGCCCACTACGCCCATGACCGGATCCAGCCAGGTCAGTCCAGCCAGCTTGGCGGCAATCAAAGCGACGATGGCCAGGACCGATGTCAATGCATCTGCCAGCACGTGCACATAGGCGGCTCTGAGATTGTGATCATGATGATGCTCATGTTCGCCATGACTATGATGATGATCCTTTAACAGCAGCGCACTCGCGACATTTACAGCAAGGCCGAGAAAGGCCACGGCGATGGCAGCGTTCAGTTGAATAGCATGTGGATTGAATAGTCTTTCTAATGATTCCAGAGCCATCAGCACGGCGACCACACCCAGTGCGACGGCGCTGGTGAAGCCGCCCAATACACTGACTTTACCTGTGCCAAAAGCAAAAGCGGGATTCTCCGCGTGTTTTGTGGCATAGCGATAAGCGAACAAGGTAATCAGAAAGGCGGCGACATGCGTGGCCATGTGCCAGCCGTCTGCCAGCAAAGCCATCGAACCAAAAGCCAGGCCGGCAATGATTTCTGCCAGCATGGTCACCGCGGTCAGGGCCAGGACATAACGGGTTCGCTTCTCACCTCGTTTGTTGACGATGACAAAGTCATGGTCCTGCTGCCAGCGTTCGATCGTGTGCTGATGCATAAGCCCTCAGTAGCAGAAAGGTTATGGTCTTATGCTATCAGAGTCTTCCAGCAGGATTGAGTTGCAAAAAAAAAGGGGTGAACATCAGTTCACCCCAAGCTCAGCACGTAGACAAGAGAGAAATTACAAACAACATGCAGCTGAAAGATTGTTTGTATCTCTTGTTCTGCATCAGTTGTGCCAAAAATAATTATCTTTAAAAAACAGTGGCATATGTTTTTTTCGTTTTAGAAATAACAGAGAAATGCACGTTATCAGTGCATACCGTTGCTTAATTGCACTAATTTAAACTGACTCCGGGCATCAGCCTTTTAGGCCCGATTTTCTACATGGTGATTCTTAGCAACGGTGAAGCACATATAAACAGAAGGACATTATGCGGGGGCTTTGTCGATAATTTATAATGTATAAATTGTCTGCTCGAGATTGAAACGCCATCAAGCTCATCTCATTAAGACATAACAGGGGGCTTAATTGGCTGGAGTGAGACCAGGGCGCAGCTTTGCAAGGCCATGAATTGTCTCGCAAGTCTCATTGCTGATGCACCATCAGCTCAAACTATAATTTACTCAGAACATTCTAATCAGCATGCATGTCCATAAAACTTCGATGCAGCGTTGGGGACTTATTTAATGCGTATAAAAGACGAAAACGCCATCAATCTCGCAGTTGCTGTTCACGAAGATGAACATGCGACTCGCTGGACGCACGACGATATTGCCGTCGAAGTGCCGGTGGCGCTGGTCTATAACTACATATCTCATGCTGTGATGATGGCCACGCCCAATGACTTACAGGATTTCGCCCTGGGCTTCAGCCTAACCGAGGACATCATCGCTGATGCTGATGAAGTCAATCATATCCATGTTCAGTCAGGTAAAAATGGTATTACCGTGCGGCTTCAAATCAGTGATGAGCGTTTTGAAGCCCTGCGTGAACGCAGACGGAATATGGTGGGGCGAACCGGCTGCGGTTTGTGTGGAGTGGAAAGTCTGAAACAGGCCATCAGATCCATTGAGCCGGTTCAGAGTGTTGCGGTCAGCGATGAAGCCATTCAGAAAGCCCTGTCCGAAGTGAATCAGCACCAGCCATTAAAACAGGCAACAGGTGCAACCCATGCCGCGGCGTGGTGCGATCTTGATGGAAATATTCTTTTGGTCAGGGAAGATGTGGGGCGTCATAACGCACTCGACAAACTGATCGGTGCTTTCACCAAAACTGATTATGCCGTTGATGACGGGTTTGCGCTGGTCACCAGCCGTGCCAGTTATGAAATGGTGCAGAAAAGTGCCAGTGCCGGATTCGGTTGCCTGGTGGCGGTATCGGCACCGACCTCACTGGCTGTGGAACAGGCGCAGGAAGTCGGTATGAAGCTGGTGGGGTTTGCCCGCGATGGCCGCCATATTGTTTATCACGATCCTGATAGTCAGGATCAACATGAGAAAGCCCGCCGGGCAGTCTGAGGAATTAACGGAATGAGTCACAAGCAACTGGATACCCTGATCCGCATGAGCAATCAGATCGCCGCCAACAACAGCGCTTATCCCCACGATGAGGCCGCTGAACGTGTGGCCAATCATATTCAGCGATTCTGGGCGCGCAGTATGAAAAACCTGATCATTGAACATCAACAATCTGCGGGTGATGAACTGAGTCCCATTGCCAGAGAGGCGGTCGCGATACTGGCTCAGGCTACTATCCGTAAACAGCAGGGTATCTCAGCCGGCGAGGAGAACAGCTACGTCTGAGCACCTGGCCGATAGTATGCGGTGACGCGCTCATGAATAAGCGTGACGTCTTCTTCTGTCACCCCCGTGCCTTTGCTCATATTGGCTGAAGTGCTTTCTCATCGCAATGCTGGCACGGCGCCTCTCTTCACCATTGCGTCTGTCTGCATAGTGCTTGTAAGTGCACTGACAGCGTGAAGCATCACAGCCCTCAACGGGCAGACTCATGACTTCCTCAGCCAGAAACCGTTTACCCCGCAGTCCCCGCGCTGCCGCACAGGCATGTGAACAGGGCTCAATACTGACGGCATGAAAGCGGGTTTGTGTCGGTGCATGGGGTGTTCGATCAGAGCTTCGGCGCAAAGGAGAACGGCTGCTTTTTGGCTCTGGCCAGAACCAGATCAGCAGAAGCAGAACGGGAATCAGCAGCAGATATAGCCAATCGTTCATTGCATGAACCTCCTGTCAGGACCGGTCAATCCGACGAAATAATCCTGACACTTTCAATATATCACACTGCGTTTTTTAATGTATATCAATGCTTTGTATTGGCTGCAGGCTGAATTTTCACCATACTCCGGGCTTGTTATTTGATGGGGCTCGGTTGACGTTCATCATTGATGTGGACATAAACAATTTCAGCTTTAGCGACTTGCAGGATCTGTTCCTGACCAGCCTGTCTGCGTTCCACATAAACATCAATATCAATCGTCACAGAACTGGTGCCGACTTTCGATACATCCGCATAGATACTGACAATGTCACTGACCAGCACCGGCGCAATGAAGCGGAAATCCTTCACTGCAACGGTCACAACACGGCCACCAGCGCGGCGACTGGCGACGATGCCGCCGGCAATATCGCACTGGGACATTAGCCAGCCTCCGAAAATATCCCCGGCGACATTCACATCGTTGGGTCGGGCCATGATTCTGAGAATGGCGTGTTCATCTGGCAGGCTATGATTCATTGAAACTCCTTGAGGACTGAATGCTGATGTCAGCCACCCGGCTGGCTGCCGTGTTATTCTACTCATAGCTATAGAGACAGTGCCAGAAGACAGGTTATTGAGAGCCTTATCGACTGGAAAATGTGCTTTGCCTTGGTGATAATCAGGCTGAACTGTTGTCTTGTTCAAGATAGAAAAAATAAAGAGAGGAAAAAATGCGGATAAGGCAGATTCTGGTGGCTTTGAGCTGCGTCATGCTTATCACGGCCTGTTCGGTGGATACGCAGGAAGAGTGGCCCCTATTTGGTGGTAATGAACTGCACCAGCGTCATAGTCCGCTGACCCAGATTCAGCCTGACAATGTGGCTGAACTGGAGTCTGCCTGGGAATTCCACAGTGGCATCGAAGCGACTTTTCAGGCCACACCGATAGTTAAAAACGGGGTGATGTACGTCTCGCTGCCATTTAATGATGTGGTGGCGCTGGATGCTGCCAGCGGCGAACGCTTGTGGCGCTATCAGCATGACTGGGACGAAACCCGCAAGATGTGCTGTGGTCCTGCTAACCGCGGTGTCGCGGTTGCTCAGGGGCGCGTGTTTATGGGCACGGTAGATGGCCGTCTGATTGCCCTGGATGCAAGCACCGGCACCAAGCTCTGGGATCAGGATGTGACCAAGGGCAAGAGTGGTATCCGTGAGGATATTTCTATTCTGGCGGGGGACACCGAAGGCGAAGTCTCCGGCACATCCGGCGCTGGCCTGAACATGGCACCGATGGTCTACAAAGGTAAAGTCATTATCGGCATCACCGGCGTGGGATATGGCTTACATCTGGATTCTCCCGATCCCAATGCACCATTGGGTGCGGTAGTGGGCATCGCCGGCAAATACGGCCGTCGCGGTTTTCTCGCTGCCTATGATATCGAGACTGGAGAGCAGCAATGGCAATTCGACACGATTCCAGAACAGGGCTGGGAAGGTGATTTTGTTCAATCCACGCCAGACGGGGAACAACTGCCCAGAGATATTGAAGCAGAAAAGGCTACGGCTGATGAATATGCCGATGCATGGCGTTATGGTGGCGGTTCGGCCTGGAGTACACCGGCCATTGATCACGAGACCGATACACTTTACTTCGGGACTGGTAACCCATCACCTCAGATGGAAGGCTCCTCGCGACCGGGTGACAATCTCTATACTTCCTCTCTGGTTGCGCTTGATGCGATCAGTGGCGAGCTGAAATGGTATTTTCAGCAGGTCCCTCATGATATGTGGGGCTATGATGTCGCCAGTCCGCCGGTGCTGTTCGATGTCCAGCGTGATGGTCAATCGATTCCAGCTGTCGGTCAGGCAGGCAAGACCGGCTGGTTTTATGTGCTGAACCGCCACACCGGTGAGCTGATATTCAAAAGCGAAGCCTATGTGCCGCAGCAGAACATGTTCCAGTCTCCATCCAAAGAGGGTACGGTGATTTATCCGGGTGTCTTGGGCGGTTCCAACTGGTCGCCGGTATCGCTGGATCCTGAGCGTCGCCTGGTGTTTATCGCCGGTATTCACTGGCCTGTGACTTACAGCCTGCACCAACTGGAAGGCAAAAATGGGGAAGCGGGTGTGCAGTACTCTTCCATGTCACCCGTCAACACTGATGAGCGCTACGGTTTGCTCAGCGCCATCAATATTGATACCGGTGAACTGGTCTGGCAGCACAAAACACCGGATCCACTACTGGGTGGCGTATTGAGCACGGCAAGCGGCCTGGTCTTTAGTGGTGAAGGCAGTGGAGAGTTGTTTGCCCTCGAT
Organism: Methylophaga sp.; assembly: GCA_014762585.1. Taxonomy (GTDB): domain Bacteria; phylum Pseudomonadota; class Gammaproteobacteria; order Nitrosococcales; family Methylophagaceae; genus Methylophaga. Next base: position 1,099 of record JABURN010000243.1, on the reverse strand, counting down.
GCAGAAAGCGGTGAAAAATTGTGGTCAGCGTCGACCGAGGCAGGTGTGAATGCACCGCCAATCACCTATCAGATTGGCGGCAAACAGTATGTTGCTGTGGTGGCCGGCGGTAACAAACTGTTTGGCTTCAAAGGCGGCGATGCTTTGAAAGTCTGGGCATTGCCATAGGCAAATAGTCCTGAGGGCAGGCTGCCGATTGAAATTGCAGGCGCTACCACCATCCTGACGGGAGGTCGTGATGGAAGCAGCACACAAACAATCAGTCTGGCAGCGCCTGTTTCAACACCGGTCTGATTTCCAGTTAAGCGCCTGGCTGATGTTACGCTTGCTGGCGCTGATTTATCTGTTTGCCTTTGCCTCGCTTTATACCCAGATCGCCGGTCTGGTCGGACCGGCGGGTATTTTACCCTTTGACAAGCTGCTGGAGCGTGCCCACCGCACTGAAGGCTGGCTGGCCTGGCTGCAACTGCCCAATCTATTCTGGTTCAATGCCTCTGATCTAGCGTTGAAAGCCGCCGCCATGGCGGGCTGTATCTTTTCCTTGTTGCTCCTGTTCAACAGATTGTCGCAAATGGCGACAATCATGCTGTTTGTGCTTTATTTGTCTCTGTATCACGCAGGACAGATTTTTCTGAGTTTTCAGTGGGATAGTTTGTTACTGGAAGCCGGGTTTCTGGCGATTTTTCTCGTATCCGGACCTACTTTGTTTGTCATTCTGCTCTACGAATGGCTGCTTTTCAGGTTTCGGTTTATGTCCGGCCTGTCCAAACTGTTATCGGGCGATCCCAGCTGGTCAGGCTTCACTGCCCTACAGCATTATTTTGAAACCCAGCCCCTGCCGCATATCGGTGCCTGGTATGCACACCAACTGCCGGCCTGGCTGCATCAATTCGGCGTCGGGTTGACGCTTTTCAGTGAATTGCTGGTGCCATTTCTGATTTTTATGCCCAGACGCTGGCGAATAACGGCGGCATTAATCACTATTTTCATGCAGTTACTGATCATCGCTACAAGTAATCATGCCTTTGTTAATCTCCTGGTGATCGCGCTCTGCGTGCTGCTACTGGATGACCGCATTATTCGGCGTCTACTTCCTGCC
>JABURN010000102.1 GCA_014762585.1 Methylophaga sp. | reverse complement strand
CGGCATAGGGCGCCTTAACCACGGTATAGGATAAGGCGACTTTTGCTTCAGCGACTTCGGCCTCGCGGGCTTTGATTTGCGCTGCCAGCACATTCACCCGGGCATTGGCAGCAGCTTTATCGGCTTCCGCTTTGTCCAGTGCCGAACGGGTCACCTGTTTACGGGCAAAAAGATCGGCTACCCGTCCGGCTTCGGCCTGTGCTTCTTTTTGCCTGGCCAGAGCTTCCTGATACTGCGCCTTTTCTGCGAGTAGATTCGCCTCAGCGCGCATCAGCCGGGTTTTAATTTCATCGTCACGGAAACGCAGAATGACCTGGTCTTGAGCAACCCGGTCATTGACATCCACATTGATCTCGATAACCTCCGCCGCGATACGCGAAGAGACGGTAGCCCGGTTTACCGCTTCAACCACCCCATCAAACTGATATTGGGCTGGTATCGTTTTCAGTGTGACGCTGGCAGTCGCCATAGAATCAGCGGCACTGTGCTGTGGTAGCAGCCATAAGCAAAGAGTGAAAAGAACCGGATAGTGGCTGAGCTTCATGAGCAGTCCCTGTACTGACATACTATATTACTATTTACTAATTTATAATTATTACCGCTGTTTGTCTATACTGGCCGCCTTTAAGCAGTAATTGAAGAGTGACATGACAGAGCAGAATCTCGCCACGCTTTATAGTTTTCGTCGATGTCCCTATGCCATGCGTGCCCGGCTGGCGATTGCACAAAGCGGTATTCAGTGTGAACTCCGTGAAGTGGTACTCAAAGACAAACCGCAGCAGCTCATTGAACTTTCGCCCAAAGCGACCGTGCCGGTACTGCTGACGGCGGATGATAAGCTGATTGACGAAAGCATCGACATTGCTTTCTGGGCATTGGCCCAGCACGATCCCGACAACTGGTATCAGTCACTGACCAGTGAGCAGCATGAACAGATGCTGGCGCTGATCGAAAACAATGACGGTGAGTTCAAATATTTTCTGGACCGCTATAAATACGCAGATCGCTATCCGGAACAGGACGAGCGTTTTTACCGTGAACAAGGTGAAAAGACACTGACGCGGCTGGAACAGTTGTTAACTGAGCATGACTGTTTATTGAGAGACAGCTGGACCCTCGCTGATATCGCGCTATTGCCGTTTATCCGCCAGTTCGCTTTTGTCGATAAAGACTGGTTTGACAGTGCGCCCTACCCCAGAGTCAGGGCGTGGCTGGAAGCGTTTCTTGAGAGTGACTTGTTTCGCACCGTGATGAAAAAATACCCGCAATGGCAGGAAGGCGATGAGCCCGTGGTCTTTCCCTAGGGCTTGTTGAGCTAGGGACAGCGGGTTCTGGCTTCTGCTGCAGGCAAATCGTAATACTGGTAACGACAGATCATGGTCTCGGTATTAGCTGCCTCGACATCCATACTTTTGAGCAGCGTCTGCCATAAGCTGATGCGCTCGGCGTTATCAATTAAATTACTGTCGTGATTACGTTTATTCAGCCACAATCCGGCCCCGTTAAAGCTGTAAACCGGATATAAATCCTCACGCTGCGTGGCAGGCAGGATCCGCGTGTTGAGATTATCCAGCACTAAAGGCACGGCTTTCGGTGTTTCGTAATAACTGACCACCATATGCGCCTGGTTGAGTTCCAGCGCTTTAACATAGGTCAGTCGCAGCTTATCCCGCTCCATCCCCATGCCGGTCAGGGTAAAGTACTTGGCCAGAGAAAAGTCTTCACAGTCACCACCGCCACTGACAATTGTCTGCAGCGGCGTGGCCCAGTAATCCTGCTGTTTCCAGTGCTTGATATCGTCGACAAACACCAGCTGATTAACAAAATCATTGGCCGCTTTCAGGCGGCGCGCATCGGACCAGCGCTTGCCCTCATCAATCAGCTGATTCCAACTGGCGACCCGGGCCTCAATCTCGGGGCTGATCCCGGATTCTTTTTTGGGGGAAGACGAACAGCCGGCCAATAGTGCCAGCATCAAAACGATCAGCCATTTCATTTTTCAATCCTCCCGGCAAAGGAAATCGGCAGCGGATTGACCGTCAAGGAGTTTTGGAACAACACCCAGACAGGGTGCGGCGATATGCTGTTTGAGTGTGTCTATAATTTCTGCCGATTCGTGCTGGGCGTCAAGGTGATTGGCGACCCAGCCCGCGATTCGAAGGCCACGCTGCTGAATCGATTCAATACTGAGCAAAGCATGGTTAATACAGCCCAGTTTGATTGCTACCACCAGCACCACTGGCAGATCCAGTGCCACAGCGAGGTCAGCCATGGTTTCGGTCTGATTCAGTGGTACCAGCCAGCCACCGGCGCCTTCCACCACGACCGCATCCGCCTCAGATTTGATCTGCTCGAACTGTTGTTTTATTTCGCTGATGGAGACTTCATTATTAACCCGGCTGGCAGCGATATGCGGGGCAATCGCCGGCTCGAACGCGTAAGGATTTACCACAGAATAAGGCAGAGACACATTGCTCTGCGCAATCATCGCCAGTGCATCTTCATTCTGCCATTGCCCCGCTACCCAGTCACAGCCACTGGCAACCGGTTTCATCCCAGCTGCTTTCAGACCCTGTTGCTGTAATACCGCCATCAGACCGGTGGTAATACGGGTTTTGCCGACTTCAGTATCGGTGCCGGTCACAAAGACATGTTTGGGAATCATCGTCGCTGGATCTCATTCAGGGGAATATGCACACTGCCATCGGCCGCTGGTCGCTGGCCTGCCTTCTGCAGTTTCCAGCCATGACCATAGACCACTTCATAACTGGCCGGGATCAGTCCTTCAATACGGAAATTTTCATACTCGGCAATAACCTGGCGCATCAGCTGTTTACCGGTGAGTCCCCGGCGGCGGCCTTCATTCACATTGCGTGCCCCCAAGATTTTGAGGTCACGCATCATCGCCATCGGTGTCGGATAGGTCAACACATAAGGCTCGACATCGAGCACGCAGTCCGCTAAACCACTGAATGTCATGGCATCGCCCACGTCATGCATATCGTAAAACACATTCACATGCGGATAGGCATCTACCGCGGCCCAGGCCTGTCTTAATTCGGTCAGGGTATCGGGTCCCAGTGAGCTGAACAGCAGTAATCCATCCGGTCTCAGCACCCGCTGAATTTCAGTAAAACTGACAGACGGCTCACACCATTGCAGAGCCAGATTGGCGAAAACCAGATCAACACTATTATCGGCCAAGGGAATCGACTCGGCGTCGCCGGCCAGTAATTGCAGTTTCTGACTGCTGCCGGGCAACCAGCGCTTGAGTCCGAGATCCTGACGGTAGCGTTTGCGCGCCTGTAGCAGCATATCGGGGGCGATATCCATGGCAAACAACCTTGCCTGCGGAAAATGTTTTTGCAGTAGTGAAAGATTTCGGCCGGTCCCCGCGCCCAGATCCAGTATCGACTGCGGTGCAATCTTCATCAGGCTCAGGCGATCCAGTAATTCATCCGCCGTCTGCCGCTGCAGAATCGCCACATCATCATACTTTGCCGCCGCAGCGGCAAAGGAACGGGCAACTTTGGATTTATCGGGACGATATTCAACCATCAATAAACTGTTCTATCTGTTGCTGACATGCCGCAGCTTGTGCAATAAACGGCGCATGGCCCAGACCTTCCAGCATCACAACCTGCAGCGCCGGATTGAGCCTGCGGGCATATTCTGCCATCGCTGCCGGGATTAGAGTGTCACGTGTACCCAACAGCAACTGAACCGGGCACGACAAGTTTGCCAGGGCCTCACGCATATCCAGTTTCAGCAGGCAATCAAGCCCTGCGTGCAGTGCCGCTGGTGCTGGCGAGTGCTGTATTGCCAGACGTTCGCTCAAATCACGGATCGTAGCGCGGCTGTTATCCACGCCTTTGGCCTGAAGCATCAGAAAACGCTGCAGGGTCTGCTGTTGATTGACATCAAGACTGGCAGCAAAATTCTCAAATATCTCACTCTGCATCGCACAAGGCCAATCGGGGCCCTGAACAAAACGCGGAGTCGCCGCCATCAGGTTCAACTTGCTGACCCGGACGGGATATTGCTGTGCAAAGGCCAGGCTCAGTAAACCGCCCAGCGACCAGCCCAGCCAGACCGCTCTTTGTGGCAATTTGTCGGCTAATGCTGGCAATAAGTTGTCGAGATCAAATGCCGCGGGCTGCCAGTCACTCAGACCATGCCCCGGCAGATCGACCAGGTGCAGTGTGAAGCGGTTTGCCAGACGATCAGCAAGCTCATGCCAGACGCCACTGTGCATGCTCCAGCCGTGTAACATCACCAGATCCGGACCACTGCCCCGCTGCTCAATGTGCAATGGCCTGCTCCAGTGCGTTCAGCAGTTGAATGACATCCTGTTCTTTATGATCTGCAGAAAAGGTAATCCTGAGTCTCGCGGTGTTCTTGGGTACCGTCGGCGGACGAATCACGCCCACCAGAATGCCGGCCTGTTCCAATTGCTGGCCGATGGCGAGCGCTTTTTTGTCGTCACCAATGACTACTGGCTGTATCTGCGTTTCCGAAGGCATTAAATCCAGCCCCAGTTGCTGTGCGCCCTGTCTGAACTGCTGAATCAAGGCCTGTAGCTGCTCACGGCGCCAGTCTTCCTGTTCTACCAGTTTCAGGCTGGCCAGCGTCGCTGCCGCAACGGCAGGCGGTTGCGCCGTGGTATAGACATAGCTTCGGGCCTGCTGAACTAATGTTTCGATCACGGTTTCATCGGCCGCGACAAAAGCGCCACCGGTGCCAAAGGCTTTACCCAGCGTACCAACCTGAATCGGGGCCGCCTCGGCAGCAATATCAAAATGCGAAACCGTGCCACGGCCGCCTTTGCCTATCACACCAAAACCGTGAGCATCATCAATCAATACCGCTGCCCCGTGCTGTTTCGCCAGCGCCATAATCTCTGGCAAAGGCGCAATATCACCATCCATGCTGAAGACGCCGTCAGAGACGATAAGGCGATGTTTGGCCGTGGCTGCGTTATGCAAACGTTTATGCAACAGAGACATATCGGCATGGGGGTAGCGCAGCTGATCCGCTTCGGTCAGCCGGCCTCCGTCGAGAAGCGAGGCATGATTGAGCTTATCCTGAATCACCGCATCGCCGCGCTGCAGCAGCCCGTCAATGGCCCCGAGATTGGCCATGTAGCCGGTGGAGAACAACAGAACCCGGGGCTGGCCAGTGAAATCAGCCAGCGCTTCCTCCAGCGCCTGATGATAATAGCTGTGACCGGTCAACAGGTGCGCAGCACCGCTGCCAACCCCTTCCTTATCTACAGCCTGTTTGAAAGCCTGTTTGATATCGGGATGGGCAGCGAGGCCGAGATAGTCATTACTGCAAAAAGACAGCATGGTCTTGCCGTCAACCGTGATATTAACGCCCTGTTCACCCAGGCGGAGGCGGTTCTGGCGGTAACGACCCGCCGCTTTACGATCGGCTAAAGCGGCGGTTAATTCCTCATGCCAGGGGAGTTGTGACACTCTTGGCTATCAGGCCGCCGAACACTGCTTGTCTTCGGCTTTATCGTCGCCGACCCAGGGAGTAATACCCAGCCGCTTGAATAACTGCTGGTCATGGTTGGTATCCGGGTTGTCGGTGGTCAGCAGTTTTTCACCATAGAAAATCGAGTTGGCACCGGCCAGGAAACACATGGCCTGCATTTCGTCACTCATATTTTCGCGACCGGCTGACAAACGCACGAAGGATTTCGGCATCATGATGCGGGCGACGGCAATCGTGCGGACAAACTCAAGCGCATCGAGGTTATCGGTGCCGTTCAACGGCGTCCCTTCGACCTGAACCAGCAGGTTAATCGGCACGCTCTGAGGCTGGGTTGGCAGGTTAGCCAGACTAATCAACAGACCGGCACGATCAGTGCGGGCTTCGCCCATACCGACAATACCGCCGCTGCAGACATTAATGCCGGCATCGCGGACATGGCTCAGGGTGTTGAGTCGGTCTTCATAGGTACGGGTAGAGATGATTTCACCGTAGAACTCCGGTGAGGTATCCAGGTTGTGATTGTAGTAATCCAGTCCGGCCTCTTTCAGGCGCTTGGCCTGATGCTCTTCCAGCATACCCAGGGTGACGCAGGTTTCCAGACCCAGACTTTTCACGCCTTCCACCATGGCGGCAACGCGTTCCAGATCGCGATCTTTGAGGTTACGCCAGGCAGCGCCCATGCAGAAACGGCTGGCACCGGCGTCCTTGGCATCATTCGCCGACTTCATGACCTCTTCCAGTGGCATCAAAGGCTCGGCTTTCACCGCTGACGGGTGATGGGCGCTTTGCGGGCAGTAGCCGCAGTCTTCAGCACAGCCACCGGTTTTGATGCTGAGCAAGGTACTGATTTGCACCGCATTGGCATCGAAATGCTGACGGTGAACGGTTTGAGCTTGAAACAGCAGATCATTGAAAGGCAAAGCAAACAGGGCTTCGACTTCTTCCTGCTTCCAGTCTTGACGAATCGTCGCTTGGGTTTCTGCTACATTCTCAGGCATGATGACTCTTCACTGATTTAAAGGATTAAATTGGGTGACGGTCATGGCTGTATTCAGCACTTTGACGCATCGAACTCTGGAATTATACAGGAAACTGTTTCCGATACCCTGTTTGCTCTGTGGCCTACCGTCACAGGAGGATCCGCTTTGTCAGGCCTGTGCCGCGGAGTTGCCACTGCTGGGTTCGGCCTGTCATCGCTGTGCGATGCCACTGGAATCTGCGCAAATCTGCGGTTCTTGTCTCAAGCAGCCGCCGATTTCTGACCACAGCTTCAGTCTGTATCGATATGAGGCTGCGATCAAACGCTGCATCACCAGTTTCAAATTTCACCAGCAACTGCAGTTTGCCGATTTTTTTGCCAGCAGGATGCAGCAACAATTTGCGCTGCGCGACGATCTGCCAGACTGCCTGATCCCCATTCCATTGCATCCACTGCGCCTGCGTCAGCGCGGCTTTAACCAGGCCCATGAAATCGCCCGCAGACTCGCACAGGCATTGAATCTCCAATGCCAGACCGGGCTGCTGAACCGGGTCAGATATACCCGTTCCCAGAGCCAGCTGTCTTTCAAACAGCGGCGCCAGAATATGCGCCGGGCCTTTGTCTGTTGCGCTGAGTCGGTACCGGCACATATCGCTATTATTGATGATGTGATGACCTCGGGCCACACCACCGCTGAAGCCGCCAAAGTTTTACAGCTTCACGGCGCCGAAACGATTGAAGTGTGGACAATCGCCCGCGCAATAAGCCATTATTAATGATAGGGCTTGTTGCTCTTTCATATCCACCACTGCTGGCGGCTATTTTTGTGTCCGGCAAGGCGGGAAAGCGCGCGGTGTAGTTGTTCTACATAAGCGATTGACAACGCAGCCGGGCGCAAAAATAGCCCTAGCCCTGCGGGTTGAGGCTGAAAAAGCGTCACCCTGCGTTGCAAAGCACTCATGTAGGGTGGCTACACTTCATGCTTTGCGCCTTGTTTGACGCTTTTTCAGTCACAACAGAGGTGGAGATGAAAGATCAACAAGCCCTAGACTCATAAGGCGCCTGGATGCACGATATCGCCACCTTACAAGCCCGATTGGATGAATTGCTGCGTATCGCCAAGAGCAATGAGCGGAAACAGGAGAACTTCCAGCAGTACGAGCTGGCTTTGCTCAACAGCACCAGTCTGCACGAGCTGCTGAGCATCATCCTGGATCAGCACAAAGAACGGTTTCAGCTGACTGAAGTCACCCTGATGCTGTATGACCCTGAATACGAAATCCAGCGTCTGGTGGAATCCAAGATCGCCCGGAATGCCTGGGCCGGAAGGCTGATCTTCACGGATGCGTCGCATATGGTAAATCAGCACTTCAGCCCGCAGCGAAAACCGCGGCTACTCAAATATTCTCCGCATCAGCATGCCTATCTGTTTCCGGATCAGGACGATCTGGGCTCAGTCGCGCTGTTACCCCTGGTGCGCCAGAACCACCTATTCGGCTGTCTTAACCTGGGCAGCCGCAATCCATCGCGATTTCAGGGCCAGATAGGTACCCTGTTTCTGGAGCATCTCGCCGCGGTAGTGTCTGCCTGCATTGAAAACGCTCGCCTGCATGAACATATCAAACTGGTTGGGCTTCGAGACGCCCTCACCGGCATCAACAACCGTCGCTTTTTTGACCAGCGTCTCAGTGAGGAAGTCAGCCGCGCGCAGCGTTCAGGCGCACCGCTGTCCTGTCTGTTTATCGATCTGGACCATTTCAAACGGGTCAACGATCAGCATGGGCATCAGGCAGGTGATGCCGTGCTCAAACAGGTCTCCGGCTTGCTCTCTGATCGCTTGCGCCAGACCGACGTGCTGGCCCGTTATGGTGGTGAAGAATTTGTCATTCTGCTGGCCGAGACTGCGCAGCAGGATGCCGCACTGATAGCCGAACAAATCCGTGATCGGGTTGCCAAAGCACAGTTTGCAATTCCCTCCGGCAAAGCCTTACGGGTGACCCTGTCTATTGGTGTCGCCACCATGCAGGTGCCGGGCGCTATCAAGGATGGCAGGCAATTAATCGCCATGGCGGATCAGGCCGTCTATGCCGCAAAACTGTCCGGCCGTAATCGTGTCAAGCAGGCACGTTGATGCTGCTCGCCACCTTTATTATCAACACCGTGATTGTCGTCACCACCGTCGTGATCCACTACGAAACCCTGTATCTGCTGGCCAAAAGACTGCCGTCGGTCAAGGTGATACACCGCTACAGGGTATTACTGGCCGTGATGGCAATCATGCTGGCCCATATCGTCGAAATCTGGCTGTTCGCGATTGGCTACTACATCATGATCCACACCGGCGATTTTGGCACCCTCAGCGGAAATATCGATTTAAGCCTGCTCGATTGCAGCTATTTTTCTTTCACCACCTTCACCACACTGGGGTATGGTGATATTGAGCCCAGTGGTTATCTGCGCTTTCTGACCGGTCTGGAGTCACTCACCGGACTGGTGATGATTACCTGGTCAGCCTCGTTTGTATTCCTGGAGATGCAGAAGTACTGGCCTAAACGATAATTTCTAAAGGTGGCTGTCATGAACGGCAGAATCGACCAACTCCTGCAGCAAATCCGTCAGTTGGAAGAGGAACTGCGGGCCGAACTGAATCAACGCAGTCAGGTTATCGGTTTTACCATCCGCGGTCGCAGGGTTGAATTCGAGCGCTCGATCAAACAGGCACATAAACAGTTCAAAATGAGTCTGTGGCGCTGGCTCGGTATCCGCCCTGTCAATCTCATCACCATGCCTATTATCTACGCGATGATTGTGCCGCTGATTGCGATTGACCTGATAGTCAGCTTTTACCAGTACAGCTGCTTTCCGATTTACCGGATCAAGCTGGTAAGACGCCGGGATTACATTGTGTTTGACCGCCATCAGTTGCGTTATCTCAATCTGTTTGAGCGCTTCCACTGCCTTTACTGTTCCTATGGTAATGGCGTAGTGGCCTACATCCGCGAAATACTGGCGCGCACCGAGCAGTATTTCTGCCCGATTAAACATGCCCGCAAGGTGCTGGGTACACATGAGCGATATCAGTATTTTCTGGAATATGCTGATGCCGAGAATTATCACCGGCAATTGCAGCAGTACCGTGACCGGCTTGCTAAAGGTGAATAAGGGCTCAGCGCTGCTGAATCGCTGACGGATGCTGCACGATCATAAAGTGCTGTTGTCCCTGCCGGCGCAACCACCCCCGCACCTCCAGCGGCTGGCCGAGATACTGAGTCAAAGGTGGAAAGCTGTCTTGCAGTGACTTGGCAATCTTAATCTCAAAATGTTCGGACACGATAAGATTGATGTATTTACGACTCTCGGCAATACGCCTGGGCGTCACCTGCCAGCGCTGCCAGCCGGAATAACTCTCCCCCGGTATCAACTGGCTCAAGGGTTTGGGCTGATATCCCGGTTTTTGCCAGATGCCTCGACCGGCTCTCTCAGCGAGTTTCTGAGCTGCAATCAGTTGCTGGCTATAGCGCAGGTTAGGCGGTATCAGAGTCAGCATTGCTAATCCCTGCTCCAACAGGCTGAGATTAAGATGTTCGCCGTCTTCCAGGAAAACATGGGCCAGTTGCCGGTCATATTTATCCCGCTGCTCGACATCATATTCCAGCCAGACCTGCGCTGAGCGCAGTTTTTGTCGCAGCCACTCCCGGGCGGCATCACCACCGGCTTCGGCACGGGTATAGCGGCTTTCTACTTCCGGTGTATTAATCCCTATCAACCGGACTTTTTCACCGTTTTTCAGCACCAGCGTATCGCCATCAATGACATGTCTGACGCTGAATTGATAGCGATACGGTGCGGCATTGAGCTGCACCGGTTCAGCACCGCTGGATGGTCTGTCACTGAAGCTGGTGTTTCCGAAGCGAGCTTCACTGCGGTAAATATCTGCCTGCAGACTGGCTGCCAGCAGCATCAACACCATGCCAATCCCTGCACGCATCTCCGCTCTCCCTAATGTATTGTCAGCTTTCGGACAACAAGCGATCCAGGCTTTCCTGCTGCGCCGCAACCTGCTCGCGACAGTCAGCGACAAGTTGTTTGAGCATGGTCGCGACTGAATCAAAACTGTCACTATGGTGACTGGCATGCGCCGCTTCGACTGCGCAGCAGATCGCCAGATAGTCTCCCTTTTTCACCGACTGAGGCATCTCTGACAGTGTCATTGCCAGCTTTTTCAGCAGGCGCTGTAACTCGGCCCGCTTATCCACCTGCATCATCGATTTCAGCAGCCTTTGCGCCTGCTGCAAATCATGCTCTATAGCCTGTCCCAGTTCCTGAATGCCCTGCGTCAAAACCCGGAAAGCATCCCCTTCACTGCCAGCTCGGGCCGCGGCACTGACTGCATTGGATGAGAGTAAATGCATCTGCCTCAGTAAGGGCTGCATCGCCGTCAGCTGCTGCGCCAGCGACTCAAGTTTAGGCTTGAGTTGTTGAAGTCGATTGTGATCAAGTCGCCCGGTCATCAGTCAGCCCAGAACAGATAATGCAGGACCAGACTGGCAAAGATCACCAGTCCCACCCAATTATTATTGAGAAAGGCCTTCAGACAGGCTTTGGGCTCACGCTGACGGCTGAGAAACTGCTGATAGATAAACAAAGCAGCCACAATCACCAGGCCCAGATAGTAGACAGCGCTGAGTTCAAGCTGTTGACCAATCAACACCATCACCAGCAGATAAGCCACCTGCAGAATGCCCTGAATCACCCGGTCATCATCACCGAATAAAATGGCCGTGGATTTAACACCGATTTTGAGGTCGTCCTCCCGGTCGGCCATCGCATAAAAAGTGTCATAAACCGTGGTCCAGATAATATTGGCCATAAACAACAGCCAGGCGATGACAGGCAGGGTGCCGGTCTGCGCAGTAAAAGCCATCGGAATCGCCCAGCCGAAGGCCATGCCCAGATAAATCTGTGGCAGATAGGTGTAGCGCTTCATGAAGGGATAGGTTGCGGCCAGAAATACCGCCACCAGCGACAACATGATGGTCATGGTATTCAATAGCAACACAAGCCCAAACGCGGCCAGGGCCAGTACAACAAAGACCATGATGGCGTCACGCGCCTGCAATTCACCGGTTGCCAGCGGTCGACCCTCGGTGCGCCAGACATCGCCATCAACCTCACGATCGGCAAAATCATTAATCGCACAACCGGCGCTGCGCATAATAATGACGCCCAGAACAAAGACCATTAACACCGTCAGATTAGGCAAGCCTTCCGCAGCGATCCATAAAGCGCTCAGGGTCGGCCACATCAAAAGCAAAATGCCAATCGGCCGGTCCAGCCGCATCAGCCGCAGATAGGGCTGTAAAACGCTGTGTTTCGCACTCACTCATTCACTCCACTTGTCTGAGGGCAGAAAGATTTCATTGACCAGCATGCCCTTGTCTTCCAGATAAAAACAGGAGCGCCGTGCCCACAATTTCTCTGGCAATTCATTGAGATGCCTAGTAGCCAGTTTGAACAGGACATCCCGTGGTTGCAGACAGGCGACTTCAATCTCACCGCGCTGCAACGAGGGATCATTAAACAGCATTTCTCCAAGAGAGCGGTTGCCCAGTGTTTCCAGTCGTGCCTGCATCGCCTGATAGGTGTGCTTAGGAACCATCGTGCGGGCATAGACCTCAGCTTTATCCCCATCCAGCAGATGCACTTCGCGGCTGAACATCAGTTGCCCCAGGGGCTGGTCCAGCAGCAGGGACTCATCAGGCAGTGGCCGTTGCCAGCCGCTTTGCAGCAGCCTGACTGAAAAAGCCTGTTTGCATACTTTTGTTAACTGCTGGGTCAGCGAACCGCTGTCTGTCAGCCATTCGCGCAAGGCGGGCGGCAGGGATTGGACAAGCGGTGGCTGCCAGTGGCTACGGAAATTCATTAACGGTCCATTCATCACACATTGCCGAAATCGAGTTTGTGGGCAAACCAGCGGTTGACCAGTGCGTCCGCCTGTTGCGGCGCTTCCTTGAGTATCGCCCTGGCCGCCCGGTCCATTACGGCTAGAAGCTCCTGATCCTCAATCAGGTCCGCGACGCGGAATTGCGGCAGGCCGGTCTGCCGGGTGCCCAGCACTTCGCCGGGACCACGGATTTCAAGATCCCGCTGAGCAATCACAAACCCGTCATTGGTATCACGCAGACATTTGAGTCTGGCCTGACCATTTTCGGATAAAGGCGGATGGTACATCAATACACAATGACTCTCGATCTGGCCGCGGCCCACCCGGCCGCGTAACTGATGCAACTGGGCGAGGCCCAGCCGCTCGGCATTTTCAATCACCATCAGACTGGCATTGGGCACATCGACGCCGACTTCAATCACCGTAGTGGCCACCAGCATATCCAAATCACCGGCTTTAAACGCATTCATCACCGTGTCTTTATCGGCGGTTTTCATGCGGCCATGCACCAGACCGATTTTCAGATCCGGCAAGCTGTCCTGCAGTATTGTGGCAGTATCTTCAGCAGCCTGACATTGCAGATGCTCAGACTCTTCAATCAGTGTGCAGACCCAGTAAACCTGACGTTGTTGCTGACAGGCGGCATGAACCCGGTCAATCACGTCCTGGCGACGATTATCAGGCACAACGACAGTGGTGACCGGAGTCCGGCCCGGCGGCATCTCATCAATGATTGAGACATTTAAATCCGCATAGGCGGTCATCGCCAGTGTGCGCGGAATCGGGGTCGCCGTCATCACCAGCTGATGCGGCATGGAATTCACATCACGGCCCTTATCTCTTAAAGCCAGGCGCTGATGTACACCGAAGCGGTGCTGCTCGTCGATAATCACCAGACCGAGGTTATTGAAGACCACTTCATCCTGAAACAGGGCATGCGTCCCGACCGCGACCTTTGTTTCACCTGACTGCAGATCGGCCAGTACCTGTTTACGCTGGGATGCGGTTTGTTTGCCTGCGCACCAGCCTACCTGAATCCCAAGCGGTGTCAGCCAGTTGGTAAAAGTCCGGTAATGCTGTTCAGCGAGCAACTCTGTCGGTGCCATCATCACTGCCTGACAACCGGCAGACACCGCTTCAATTGCCGCCAGCGCCGCAACTACCGTCTTACCTGAACCGACATCGCCCTGCACCAGTCGCTGCATCGGATGCGGCTCGGCAATATCCTGCAGGATCTCGCCAATCACCCGTTGCTGAGCGCCCGTCAAGGGAAACGGTAAAGCGTGCAATAATTGCGCACGATGCTGGCTGTTACCTTTGAGTATCGGTGCAGTATGATGCTGGGTCTGAGCACGCAGTTTTTTCATTGTCAGCTGCTGTGCCAGCAACTCTTCGTATGCCAGTCGTTTCTGGGCCGGATGCTTGCGCTCCAGCAGTTGTTCAACTGCCGCATCAGGCGGCGGCTGATGCACATATTTAAGCGCATCTACCAGAGAATATTCGGCAGCCTGATGCAGCCTGGATGAGACAGTCAACAGCTCGGGCATCGAGTCCTGATCCAGTATCGCCAAAGCCTGCTTCATCAATTTGCGCAATGACAATTGATGCAGACCTTCTGTGGTGGGATAAATCGGGGTCAGCTCATTATCAACCGGAACAATGCCCTCCGCTGCGATGAGCTGATATTCGGGATGGACCATTTCCAGCGAGGACGGGCCATTACGCACCTCGGCAAAACAGCGGATACGGCGGCCTTTGGCAAGCTGCTCCTGCTGGGCTTTGGAAAAATGGAAGAAGCGCAGCACCATCGCACCGGTGCCATCAGAGATGTGACATAAGAGAGATCGGCGCCGGCCGAATTTGACCTGGGACAGCTGAATCGTCCCTTCCACCAGCACTTCCTGACCGGGTCTAAGCGCCCCCAGCGGCATCAGCCGGGTGCGATCCTGGTAACGCAGGGGTAAATGAAACAGCAGGTCCTGAACCTGCTGTATGCCGATTTTTTCCAGCCGTTCGGCGACTTTTCCACCGACGCCTTTAAGTGAAGTTACCGGCTGTGATAACAACTCACCCGCCACCACAGCCGCTGACTCCATGGCTGATTGAGTTAAGCGCCCAGGTGAAGCACCGCGTCCATTTCAACCGGCACATCCTTGGGCAGGGAAGCCACACCAATCGCGGCACGCGCCGGATAAGGCTGTTCGAAATACTCGGTCATGATCTCGTTGACCGTACCGAAATGGCTGAGGTCAGTCAGGAAAATATTCAGTTTGACCACATCCTGCAGGCTGCCACCGGCCGCTTTCGCCACGGCTGAGAGATTATCGAACACGCGACGTACCTGAGCAGAAAAATCGCCATCCAGTACCGTCATGGTTTCCGGCACCAACGGGATCTGGCCGGACAGATAGACGATATCGCCGACTTTAACTGCCTGTGAATACGGACCGATAGCTTCAGGGGCATCGGCGGTATGAATGATTTCGCGTGTCATTGAGTTCTCCATTGAAAGCCGCTGAAGCGGCGTCATTGATTAATACGGGAAATTCTTTCCACCATATCGAGCAGGCGCAGACGGCGGATGACGCGGGCCAGATGCTGGCGGCTCTGCACTTCGATGGTGAGTCTGAGATCGGAATAACCTCCGTCTCGCTCGTCAACCACCACGTTATCGATATTGGAATCGGCTTCAGAGACCACCGCTGCGACTGTGGCGAGCACGCCGCGCTGGTTTTTGACGTGCACCATGATATCGACAGGAAATTCGCGGTCGACATCCGGTGACCAGGTCACATCCAGCCATTTCTCGTTCTGCACACGAAGGTGCGAGGTGTTTTTACAGCTGCGCTGGTGAATAATAATGCCGCGGCCAGTGCTGACATAGCCATGTATCGGATCGCCCGGAATCGGGTGACAGCAGCGGGCAAAGCTCACGACCATACCCTCGGTGCCGGCGATCATCAGCGCCTGTGGC
>JABURN010000187.1 GCA_014762585.1 Methylophaga sp. | reverse complement strand
ATCTGCGATCTGCTGACCGCGATGGATCTTGAAGATATCGTTATCTGTGATGTCGGCGCCCACAAGATGTGGATGTCACGCATGTTTCGCTGTGAGTATCCCAATACCTGCATTATCTCCAACGGTTTTGCCAGCATGGGCATTGCCGTGCCCGGTGCCATTGCTGCCAAGCTCGCTTATCCTGACAGGAAAGTCGTCGCAGTCACCGGTGATGCCGGCTTTATGATGAACTCACAGGAAATCGAGACCGCGATGCGGCTGCATATTCCGATTGTGATCCTGATCTGGAACGACGCCAGTTACGGTCTGATTGAATGGAAGCAGAAAAACGAATTCGGCCGTACCAGCCATGTCGAATTCACCAACCCGGATTTTGTGCAGTATGCGCAATCTTTCGGTGCGGTCGGTGTCAGAGTCGAGAAGACCGAACAGCTGATGCCGGTGTTGCAGGAGGCGCTGGAACGCGACACGGTTACCGTGATTGATTGTCCGGTTGATTACCGGGAAAATCTCAAACTGACAGAAACCCTTGGACAACTGACTTTAACAACATGAAACCTGCAATCAGAAATCTGCTTATTGTTGTGATGGCTGGCGTGGCCGGCCTGATGACCTTCACCTTGCTGCCGACTTCAGGACAGCCCATGCCTGAAATCAGCTTCAGCGATATCGACGGGGGTCAGCATCAACTCACTGACTACAAAGGCCAGCCGATCCTGATGATTTTCTGGGCCACCGACTGCCCCGGTTGCATCAAGGAAATGCCGGAGCTCATCGCCCTGCACGAGGAATATGCTGACAAAGGCCTTGCCATGATCAGTGTCGCCATGCCGCATGACTACCCCGAGCACATCAAGGCGATGCGTGAGCAGAAAGGTCTGCCTTATCTCATCACCTGGGATGAAAGCGGTGAAATCAGTGCTGCCTTTGATAACGTGCGCGTCACCCCGACCCATTTCCTGATTTCGCCAGAGGGCGAGATTGTGATGCGCAAAATCGGCGTCCTGGATATGGAGCTGCTGGAAGACAGACTCGCCATGATGGGACTTACACCGGTACAATCATAAATTCACTACACATCTAAAAGCTTATATGGTATAAAGTCCGGCTTTAATAGATGCAGGCAGGGGCCTTGGTTGGAACCCTGCGAAGAGTAAAGTTCATCAGGAGCAGGTTCTAAAATGGCCAGAGTATGTCAGGTAACGGGCAAACGCCCAATGAGCGGCAACAACGTTTCGCACGCTCACAACAAAACAAAACGTCGTTTTTTACCCAACCTTCAATCTCACCGTTTTTGGGTTGAGTCTGAAAACCGCTGGGTAAAACTGCGTGTCAGCAACCACGGTCTGCGCATCATCGATAAGAAAGGCATCGATGTTGTACTGGACGAAATGCGTGCTCGCGGCGAAAAAATCTAGGAGATAAAACATGCGTGATAAAATCAGACTCGTTTCGTCTGCCGGTACTGGTCACTTCTACACCACCGACAAAAACAAACGCACCATGCCTGAAAAGATGGAGATCAAAAAGTTTGATCCCGTCGTTCGCAAGCATGTGATGTACAAAGAAGCAAAAATCAAGTAAATACCACTTGAACACTGCTTACCGAAAAAGCCCGCTGATGCGGGTTTTTTTGTGGGCGACGCCTGATCTATCATGGTCGAAAATGACAGGGACACCACAGCATGACTCAGACCACTAATAGCGCATCAGCCGTTGTTATCGCCCGCCAACCTGTTTTCGATCGTCACTATCAGATCTATGGCTATGAATTGCTGTTCCGCGCTGCCGGTCACCACCCGAAGGCTGATCTGAGTCTTTTCTCTGCCGACGTCGCCACCAGCCGGGTCATCAACTACGCCTTTCTGGAACTGGGCATTGACCGCGTTATCGGTAAGCACATTGCCTTTATCAACCTGACACGTTCTTTCATTCTTAATGATGAACCGATTCCTGCCAGCCAGGATAAAGTAATCCTGGAGGTGCTGGAGAATATTGACGTTGATTCTGAGCTACTGGAAGGCATCAGAAGACTCAAACAGCAGGGATACCTCATCGCACTGGACGACTTTGTCTACCATGAATCGATGAAGCCGCTTATCGAACTGGCCTCGATTGTGAAAGTCGATGTGCTGGACCTGGATGAAGACACCCTGCGGGAACATGTTGCTGAACTGAGGCAATATGATGTCAAGCTGTTGGCAGAAAAAGTCGAGACATTAACCGATTACCAGTTTTGTTATGAACTGGGGTTCGACTATTTTCAGGGCTTCTTTTTCTGTCGTCCTGATGTTATTCATGACAGCCCCATTCCCGATAACCAACTTGTATTACTGCAGATAATCCAGAAACTGCAGGAACCGGATGTCGAATTTAAGGATATTGAACTACTTATCAGCAAAGATGCCGGTCTAAGTTATAAACTACTCAGGTTGCTGAATTCAGCAGCGCTGTCGCTACCACGTCAGATTAACTCCATTCGTGAAGGTTTGGTGATTCTGGGTCTGAAGGCAATTAAAACCTGGACCACGCTGATCGTGATGAGCGAAATTGATTATCAACCTAAAGAGTTGCTTGACTGCTCGCTGATCCGCGCCAAAATGTGTGAGTCGCTGGCAGCAGCCTATGACTGCAGTGCTGAAAGTGGTTTTCTGGTGGGGCTGTTTTCCACTATTGATGCCATGCTGGACCGACCCATGGCAACGATTATCGATCCGCTGCCTTTGAGTGAGGCCACCAAACAGGCCTTGAACAGCAAACGGGGTGATCTTGGGAGCCTGTTACAGCATGTTATTTATTATGAGCAGGGGCAATGGGATGAAATCAGTGATGAACCGATCACACTGGAACAGTTCAGTGACGTCTATATTGATGCGGCCGAATGGGCGCTGAAAACAAAGCAAGCTATCTGAATCTATGAGTAATACGGTACTGCTGGAAGCTTCGCAACTTTCCCGCTATTTTGGCGGCAAAACCGCTGTCGATAATGTCAGTTTCAGTGTCAACCAGGGTGAAGTAGTCGGTTTCCTGGGCCCGAATGGGGCCGGTAAATCCACTACTATGCGCATGCTTACCGGGAATCTAGCCCCGGATCATGGAGAAATCCGGGTCAATGGCATTGATCTGCTGGACAAACCGGGTCAGGCCAAAGCCCACATCGGTTATCTGCCGGAAACACCACCGCTATACAAAGAGCTGACCGTGCGCGAGTTTCTGCGCTTCTGTGCCCGTCTTAATCAAATCGACGCTAAACAACAGAGCAATGCGGTCGACACGGCGATGGATCGCTGCGGTCTGACAGCGGTATCACAGCGCCTGATTGGCAACCTATCCAAAGGATTCCAGCAACGGGTTGGTATTGCCCAGGCGATTATTCACTCTCCGGCTGTGGTGATACTGGATGAACCCACCTCCGGCCTGGATCCGATTCAGATCCGTGAAATCCGCCAGCTGATCCGGGATATTGCCGATGAACACAGTGTGATTCTGTCAACGCATATCCTGCCGGAAGTGCAAATGTTGTGTGACCGGGTGCAGATCATCTCCCAGGGCCAGTTACTGTTTAACGATACGATTGATAATCTCAGTCTGCAGATGCAGGCCCACACCCTGCTGGTGGAATTTGAACAGCCCCTGGCTGCCGACTTTCTCAGGCAAGTTGACGGTGTCACCTCGGTGGAAACCCTCCACCTTCAATGCCATCGTCTGCATTACCGTCCCGACAAGAATCCGACCCAGGCCCTGCTCAGCCGGGCGGTGAGTGACAACTGGCGACTGACCTCACTGATACCCGAACAGCGCTCACTGGAGGATGTGTTCATGAAGATCATTCAGAAAGAAGAAACTGATGTTTAATATCGCCCGTAACGAACTTCATCGCCTGTTTCTATCACCGCTGGCCTGGGTCATGCTGGCACTCGCTCAGGTGCTGCTGGCTTACCTGTTTCTGACCCACATTGATTACTTCAGCAGCATTCAGGCACGTATTTCCGCCATTCCCGGTGCCCCCGGCGTCACGGAAATGGTTGCTATGCCCCTGATTAGCAATGCCGCCATTATCATTTTGCTGATTACACCACTGCTGACCATGCGCAGCATTGCTGAAGAACGTCGCAACGAAACATTACCGCTGCTGTCTTCAGCCCCCTTGAGCAGCACTCAGATTGTACTGGGCAAATACCTGGGGAATCTGGCCTTTTTTGTGCTGATCGCGCTGCTGACCCTGTTGATGCCAGTATCACTCAGTGTCGGCACCAGCCTGGACTGGTATCAGCTCAGTGCCGGCATGCTGGGACTGTTGTTATTGATTGCCAGCTTCACGGCCATCGGTATTTTTATGTCCTCGCTCAGCCGCCAGCCCACCATTGCTGCCGTCAGCACCTTTGCCCTACTATTTCTGCTCTGGATTATCGATTGGGCCGGCAACAGCAACGCCGGTTTCTCAGTGCTGAGCTGGCTGTCGTTGCTGAACCATTTCGAGCCGATGACACGCGGCCAGATCAATACCGAGGACCTCAGCTTTTACTTGATTGTCATTGTCACATTTATTCTGCTGACCATACGCCGGCTGGACCGAGAAAGACTGGACTGACACAAACTGACTATGAAAATCACCCGTCGCACACAACGCCTATTCCGACTGCAACAGGCCCTGTTCTATCTGCTGCTGATTGCCACCGTTATATTACTGGCAAAACTGTCTATCGATCACAACCGGCAATTCGACTGGACTGCCAATGCCCGTCATACCCTCTCAGACAGCAGTCTTCAGCTCCTGAACAGCCTGCAGAATAAAGTGCGGATCCAGGTGTTTGTCAGCCCCGAGTATGAATACCGTCAGGCCGTGGTGGATTTGCTCAAGCGTTATCAGCGCCAAACAGATAATCTCGAAGTGAGTTATGTCGATCCTAATTTTTCGCCGGATCTGGTGCGTGAAATGAATATTCAGCAACAGGGAGAAATGGTAGTCAGTCGTGGCGATCAGACTCAACATGTGCTGGATTTGTCTGAACAGTCCCTCACCAATGCCCTTATCAGCGTCTCGCGTCAGCAGCAGCAATGGCTGGTCTTTATCGAAGGTCACGGCGAGCGCAGCCTGTTCGATAAAAATAATTTTAGTTTCGCTACCTGGGCCCGGCAGTTGGAAAGTCAGGGATTTAAATTACAGGCACAGAACCTAATCAATACACCGCAGATACCCAGCAATACTGCTGCGCTCGTTATCGCCAGCCCCACTCAGGACTGGTTGCCAGGCGAAGTCGAGCTGGTAAAAGACTATCTCAGTAACGGCGGCAACCTACTGTGGCTGGCTGATCCGGAACAGACTGATTCGCTCTCGGCGTTGAGCGAAATGCTGGGGATTGAGTTCATAGCCGGTACCGTGATGGACCCGACCTCGGTCAGCCTGGGACTCGAAGATCCCCGTTTTGTTCTCATCAGTGACTATGCCAATCATCCGATTGGGCAGGCGGTCGCCAGCGTTTCTCTGCTTGCCGATGCCGTTGCCATTCAACAGACGGAACAACTTGAGCAGAATCAATCATGGAACAGCCTCAATCTGCTGAACAGCCAACCCGGGGCCTGGGTCGAAACCACGCCAATCAATCAGAGTAACCTAAGTTCGCAAGCCTATGATGCCGGTGCTGATGTATCAGGCCCCCTGTCTATGGGTTACGTACTCAGCCGTCAGCTGAATGATAGCGGGAAACAGCAGCGTATTGCCGTCATTGGGGACAGTGATTTTGCCAGTAATGCCTATATCGGCAACGCTGCCAACCTTGAGCTGGCAATGGCACTGGCCAACTGGCTGTCGGCTGATGACAAGTTGATTGAGATTCCGGTAAAAACCAGTGTCGGCACCCAGCTTGATTTAAACCGCAACCAGACAATAATTATCGGCTTTGGCTTCCTGCTGGTGATACCATTATTGTTACTGGCAACCGGCCTGGGTATCTGGTGGCGGAGACGACGCCGATGAAAAGCAGCTATCTGACCAATCTGGTTTTACTGGCAATTGTTATTGCTCTGCTGTGGCTGTCACAGCGGGAACAAGCGGCTGAGCAGCGAACTTCCACCCTGTCATCGCTCGCCCCCGAAGCCATTGAGCTGATTCAGATTGCCCGTGATGGCAAGGTTAACCTCCGGCTTGAGCGTCAGCAGAACCACTGGATTTTAAGCGAGCCGTTTAATGCCCGTGCCAACCCCACCCGCATCAACCTGCTTTTGAGTCTGCTCAAGGCCCCTGTGCATGGCGAGTTTCAACCGATGGACCAGTCGGCACTCGACCAGTTCGGACTCAGCAATCCGGATGTCATTCTGAGCATGAACAATGAGCAGTTTGCATTTGGCGGCGTTGAGTCCCTCAGTGAGAACCGTTATGTGCTGCATCAGGGCATGATTTTCCTGGTACAGGACGATGTCACGCCGCTGCTGACCGCTTCCGCCGGCAGCTTTGTTGATAACCGTCTGATTCCAGAAAACACCCAGCTGACCCGACTCACTCTGCCCTTGGCAGAGGGTGATAGTCGAAAAGTCAGTTTCTCTCTGCAGGATGGTGAATGGCGCAGCGATAACAGCGAACTACCCACTGATGCTATCAAAACCCTGGCCGACAGCTGGCAGCATGCCTATGCCATGCAGGTACGTTATCTGCCCGATGCACAGCTCAGCGCCAACTCAGAGCCGCAAATCGAACTCTGGCTTGCCGATCAAGCGGAACCGATACAGTTACTGATGCGTCAGAGCGGACAGAGTTTACAACTGATTAACCCTGCGCTGCGGCTGCAGTATGATTTTCCGATGGCCATGCAAAGCCAGCTGCTGCCATCGCCACCGAAACAATAAAACATGCCTGAATTACCAGAAGTTGAAACCACCCGCCGTGGTATCCAGCCCTTTGTCGAGGGCGAGACTATCGACAAGATGACAGTGCGTCACAGAGGCTTGCGCTGGCCGGTGCCAGACGGTCTGGAACAATTGCTAAGCGGTCAGAAGGTGCATCAGGTCTCACGACGTGCCAAATATCTGCTGCTGCGATGCGACAGCGGCACCTTGATTATTCATCTGGGCATGTCCGGCCGCCTGCGGGTTCTGGACAATGATGACAATATCGCCAAGCACGATCACGTTGATATCTATTTCAGTAACGGCAAAGTCCTGCGCTTTACCGACCCGAGACGTTTCGGTGCGGTACTGTGGTCTGAAGACAAAACGGATCAACATCCCCTGATCCATCATCTGGGTCCGGAACCGCTATCAGAGGATTTTGACGGCGATTACCTCTATCAGCGTGCCAAAGGCCGCAGCAGTAATATCAAAAGCTTTATCATGAATGGCGAGATTGTTGTCGGCGTCGGTAATATTTATGCCAATGAAGCCTTGTTCCTGTCCGGCATTCATCCAGCCAAGGCGGCGGGCAAAATCAGTAAAGCCAAAATGCAGAAACTGGTAGAGGCTATAAAACTGGTTTTGGAGAAAGCCCTGCTGGCCGGCGGCACTACGCTGCGTGACTTTCGTAAAAGCGACGGCAAACCGGGTTACTTCACTCAGGAACTGCATGTGTACGGACGTCAGGATCAGCCCTGCCTGCTTTGTGAGCAACCGATTATCTGTATTCGTCAGGCACAGAGGGCAACCTACTATTGCCGGCAGTGTCAGCCTCGCTGAGATTATTCTATCCACAGATGACGCAGATCACCGCAGACTAATTGTATGGATTATAAGTATTCACATACAGATAGCCTGGTTGGGCTTCTTCAAAGCTTTTGTAAGGCCGGACCGAGACAGTTCCGGATATAGCATCTTTTTCATCGCCACGCCCTTTATCCGGAAGTCGGTCTCATCTGCGGATAGGCTTACTTCTGCTCAGCAAAGTAATCTGCCAGCAAACGTATTTCTTTTTCGCTATAGCCGCGGGCATGCTGCATCATCACGGTGGCGGGACGCTCACCGTTTTTAAACTGCTGCATCTGCTCGATAAAATACAGTCGGTCCAGACCGGCCAGGCTGGGCGTACCACCGACACTGTGGCCCTGGGTGCCATGACAGGCGGCGCAACTGGAAGCAAGCAAGGCGGCATTGCGTCCTTCTGCCTGCGCTGTCATGCAGGCAAACACTAAAATACAGGCCAGTGGCAGCCGGGATAACAACATCCTGCTCTCCTAATCCAAACTCTAAGCTTAGCCTACGTTATAATTGCGATTTAATCACCTGCTTATGGCTCTCGCCCTTCAACTATGTCAGAAAAAATTCAACTTGATGATTTTATCCCCGAAGAACTCAATGGCATGCGCCTGGATCAGGCCCTTGCCAGAATGTTTCCCGAGTTCTCCCGTGGCCAGCTGACAAAGTGGATTAAAGCCGGTGATGTCACTGTTGACGATAATCAGCTTCGTCCACGCGACAGTGTTTCCGGCGGTGAGCAGGTCACGATTAACACCACCCTGGAAAAACAGGACGACAGCTGGCAGGCCGAAGCTATCTCGCTGGATATTGTCTATGAAGATGACGATGTCATTATTCTCAACAAACCCGCTGGCATGGTGGTTCACCCCGGTGCCGGTAATCAGCAGGGTACGCTGGTCAACGCCCTGCTGGCTCATGCACCGCAACTGGCCAATATTCCTCGTGCCGGCATTGTGCACCGAATCGATAAAGCCACCACCGGCTTGTTGATGGTAGCTAAAACCCTGCAGGCGCATAACTCGCTGGTGTCGCAGTTGCAGGCCCGCACTGTGGTGCGTGAGTATCAGGCTATTGCGGTCGGCGTCATGACTGCCGGCGGTACAGTGGACGAGCCCATCGGTCGTCATCATATCGATCGCAAACGCATGGCTATCAGCCAGGGCGGTAAACCGGCCGTCACCCATTACCGGGTCGAGCAGCGTTTCCGCGCCCATACCTATATCCGCTGTAAACTGGAAACCGGCCGTACCCATCAGATTCGGGTGCACATGGCGCATATCCGTCATCCTCTGCTCGGCGACCCGGTCTATGGCGGCCGTTTCAAGATTCCCAAGGGTATGTCGGAAAAGTGCCGTGAAGCGATTCAGGGCTTCCGGCGTCAGGCTCTGCATGCCGGTGTGTTAGGCTTCAAACATCCCTCCACCGGAGAGGATGTCAGCTGGCAGGTGGATTTACCGCAGGATATGCAGCAAATCCTGGCCGAGCTGGCTGAAGACGCTGCACGGGATGAGGAATGACAGCAAAAAGACGTTTTCATGAAAAACTGAGCTGGCTTCTCGATAACAGCATACCGCTTCCGGGCGGCTACCGAATCGGGCTCGACGGCTTTATCGGTCTGATTCCTGGCTTAGGTGATTTTTTCAGTGGTCTCCTGGCTTCTCTGATTGTGATTAAAGCCAATCAATTAGGTGTGCCGCGTAGCGTACTGCTGAGAATGATCATTAATGTACTGATCGATACCGGCGTAGGCAGTCTGCCCGTGATCGGGGACCTGTTTGATTTTGTCTGGAAAGCCAACCAGAAGAACAGTGAATTGCTGGCACATTATGAGCAGGCTCCGCAACAAACTGCACGTCGCTCCCTGCTGGAGAATATGCTGTTTATTCTGGCTGTCGTCATCGTTCTTGCCCTGGTCGTGATGTTAGCAGGCTGGCTGATTGGTCTGTTGTGGTCACGTATCCAGGGCTACTGATAGTTTTGAAGGAAGATTTTCATGGATTTTATCCGCGTTCTTATTGCGATTTTATTGCCACCACTCGGGGTATTCCTACAAGTCGGACTCGGCGGCGCCTTCTGGCTTAATATTCTCTTGACCCTGCTGGGTTATATTCCGGGAATCGTCCATGCCGTCTGGATCATTGCCAAGCGCTGAACTTGCAGCCCCCTGCCCTGTCTTTACCCGCTAGTACGGTCTAATTGAGTTCTGGAATATCACAAATGAATAAAGTTTTAATTTCTGTTTTGGGTAGTGACCAGCCCGGGATCATGGCTAAGGTGGCCAGCATCATCAATCAGCACAACGGTAATATTGAAAACCTGAGCCAGACGCTACTGGATAACGTCTTCGGTGCATTGCTGATGGCCAACCTGGCGGAAGACGACAGTGCAGAGAAGCTGGAACAGTCTCTGCAGGATCAAACCAGGGGAATGAATCTGTATATCCGGGTCCACCCATGGCAGGCAGAACCTTCAGACTGGCACCAGAACAAACCCGAGACCCAACCCTACATCGTCACCGCGATTGGTCCTGACCGTCAGGGTCTGGTGGCTGAAATCGCTGGCGAATTATTCAAGCATGGCGTCAATATCAGCAATATTCAGGCTATTTTCAAAGGCGGTAAAAACCCGATGGATAACCTGATGGTGTTTGAAGTTGATGTCCCCCGGGCAGTGGTAATGAATGACCTGCGGGATGCTCTGGATGCGATTGCTTCCAGACTGGAGCTGGAAATCAATGTCCAACACCGCAGGATATTCGAATCTGTCAGCAATATTCTCAACTAATCTTCCGTTAAATCAGGACTCAGCATGCTTACGCCAAAAGAGATTATTTCCACCCTGCAAATGGTCCGTGAGGAAAACCTGGACCTGCGCACCGTCACTGTCGGCATTAATTTAACGGACTGTGTCAGCGATGATATTGAGACGTTCAAACGCAAGATTTACGACAAAATCACCCGTACCGCCGGTCAGCTGGTCGCAACCTGCAACCGTATTGAACGCCGTTACGGTATTGAAGTGGCCAATAAGCGTATTTCGGTGAGTCCGATCGGCGTGGTCGGCGCCCCGTTTAATGCTGATCAAATGGTCGAAATTGCGCTGACGCTGGATAAGGCAGCGATTGAGCTGGGCGTGGATTTTGTCGGTGGTTTCAGCGCACTGGTCGAAAAAGGCATGAGCCGCGGCGACCAGGCGCTGATTGAGGCGATTCCACAGGCTTTAACCGAAAGCCAGCGGGTCTGCTCTTCGGTCAATGTCGCCAGCACCCGGGCCGGCCTCAATATGGACGCCATCAAACGCATGGGGGTGGTCATCAAACAGGCTGCAGCGATGACCGCTGATGATGATGGTCTGGCTGCCGCCAAACTGGTGGTATTTGCCAATATACCCCAGGACGTGCCTTTTATGGCCGGCGCATACCTGGGTATCGGTGAAGCCGATGCCGTGGTGAGTGTCGGTGTCAGTGGCCCCGGCGTGGTGAAAGCAGCGCTGGAACGGGCCATGGCCGAAGAAGACAATATGGATCTCAGCCGCGCTGCCGATGTCATTAAACAGACCGCAGCCCGTCTTACCCGTGCCGGTGAACTGGTCGGCCGTGAGGTCGCTGAGATCCTGGGCCTGCCATTTGACATTGTCGATTTGTCACTGGCACCGACCCCGAATGAAAACGACAGTGTCGGTGAAATCTTTGAGGCCATCGGCCTGCCTGCAATCGGAGCACCCGGCAGTACCGCATTTCTGGCCATGCTCAATGATGCTGTTAAAAAAGGCGGCGCCTTTGCCAGCTCCCATGTAGGGGGCTTAAGCGGTGCCTTTATCCCGGTCTGTGAAGATCTGACTATCGCCCGCTCAGCTGCAGAGGGCACGCTGGCGCTGGAAAAACTGGAAGCGATGACTGCAGTCTGCTCTGTCGGTCTGGATATGATCGCCCTGCCCGGTGATACCTCGGCAGAGATGCTTTCAGCGATTATTGCTGATGAAATGGCCATCGGTGTCATCAACAAGAAGACCACGGCAGCTCGATTGATTCCTGCGCCGGGAAAACAAGCCGGCGATCATGTCGTGTTCGGCGGTCTGCTGGGAGAAGGCCCGGTGATGGCAGTCAACATGGGCAGCCAGGAAAATCGTTTTGTACGACTGGGTGGTCGAATTCCGGCGCCAATACAAAGTCTCGTTAACTAGGACATTGACGCAGCAGGCGAGATACGACACTCGCCTGCTGCGGTCTGTCTGTTCAACGAATTGTAATGCTGCCGGTCATGCCCAGCTCGGCATGGGTCATCCCTGAAGCTTCATCGTCAACGTGACAGTGCAAATCATTCAGTTCACCGGTCTGAACCGGTACGAACCACCACTCAACCCGATGTCCGGGAAATACTTCAATCTCGCTGATGTCGCCCTTGATTTCAGCAGTTCGACTGAAACCTTCAGGACTCTGTTTCATCACCTGGACCTTGCGTGAAAATACCCGTTTCGCCAGACCATAGGAGGTGAAATAATGTTTAACATTACTGTTGTTGATCAGCACCAGTTTATAAAGCTTGCCGGTTTCAAACTCAAGATGGCTGGGTGAGAACTTGTGTGCATTGCCTACACCCAGTTGAACTTCCACCGCTATCGGCTCCTGACGGGTCAAATCGCCCTCCGCTGAAACGACATTCGCAACAGTCATCAGGCCAAGCAACATAAGCCATGAATACAGTGCTGTTATGGATGTGGACTTATCCGGGTTATGGCGAAACATTCTCTTTTCTCCTTATAGTTTTTGGACACGGGTTGAAGAGTCATCTCAATCTCACTCTGCATTCGACGTGCTTTGAGAAGCTTAGTTTCTGACGTAAGATAAATTGTAATAGTCACATCCACAGGAGGATGGCTATGCATCCAGGCAAACAAGCGCTGATACTGTTATTGCTCTGTTTTCCTCTCTATGCCGATGAGGTAGAAGAGAAGCCTACTTCGGACACATATCTGCCCAGCGTGCTCTGGGATCGGCTGAAGACCAACAGCGTCAAGACCCGGCAATCTCCGGATCATCATGAACTTTATCTGCCTTTATTCAGCTGGCATGTGCCTTTCGCCTGGGATAAAGATCGCCGCAGAGAATACAATGAACAGGCCTGGGGCGCCGGCTATGGTCTGACGCGCTATGATAACGACGGCGACTGGCATGGCCTGTATCTGATGACTTTTCGCGATTCGCAGGATGAATGGGAACCGGTCGCTGGCTATGCCTACGAAAAAATATGGCGACCACTTGAGCGAGAACAGGACTTTCGGCTCGGACTGGGCCTGACCGCAGGGGTCACCATGCGTGAAAACTGGCATTATGTGCCTGTTCCCTATGTGCTGCCGCTGGGCTCAGTCGGCTATAAAAGCCTGACTTTTCAGACAACGTATGTACCGGGTACCCGCAATAAAGGCAATGTCTTTCTGGGCTGGTTACGCTGGCAATTTGACTGATAACTCAGACCTAGGTCGATGACATTAAAGCTCACTGCCAAGCAGACAGCCCTGTGACAGCAGAAAGAAGTCAGAGCAGCATGACTGGTCGGAGTGAGAGGATTCGAACCTCCGACCCCTGCCTCCCGAAGGCAGTGCTCTACCAGGCTGAGCTACACTCCGTAGTCATTGATTATAAAAAAACACGGCCCGCAAGGAAATATCCAGCCAAGGCGCTGCCTCGGGACTATGCCACTGAAAGCAACTTACAAGCAGTGTCTGAGACTAATCCAGTCCACCCTGAAGCTTTCTCGCAACTTTGGCCACATGCTCACCCTGGAAACGGGCAATATTAAGTTCATTCTCCGTCGGCTGACGGCTGCCATCGCCGCCTGCCAGCGTGCTGGCCCCATAGGGCGTGCCGCCGGTGATTTCATCCATATTGGTCAGCTCTGACACCGAATACGGCACACCGACCACGACCATACCGAAGTGAAACAGATTGGTATGAAAAGACGTCAGCGTGGTTTCCTGTCCGCCATGCTGGCTTCCTGTCGAGGTAAACACGCTGCCGACCTTACCTATCAGCTTGCCTTTGGCCCACAGCCCGCCGGTCTGATCCAGAAACTGACGCATCTGGGCGCACATATTGCCGTAACGGGTAGGCGTGCCGAAGATGATGGCATCATAATCAGCCAGTTCCTGCGGCGTCGCCTCTGGAGCATCCTGATCCAGTTTGGCACCGGCACTTTCCGCCTGCTCCTTTGTCATCAGTTCAGGTACACGTTTAAGTGTCACTTCGGTGTCTTGCACCTTGGCGGCACCTTCTGCGACCGCTTTGGCCATCGTTTCCACATGTCCGTACATACTGTAATAAACCACCAGCACTTTAGTCATATGACCTCCATTGGATTATTGGTTCAACCACTGTAATGCCTGTTTCGGATCGTCGAAAAACTTCACTTCACCGGAAATAAACCAGCTGCTCAGCCTGGCCGCCACCGACTGCCATTTTTTATAACCATAAATGGCAATTTTTTCGAACTCGTTACCGTGTTTGAGTGCCAGCTTGAAATCATCCCAGACAGCTCTCGGTTCCCAGCCTTCGAGGTCGACGGCGTCAATGAAGGCATTCACTTTGGGCGATGTGATTTCAGTCAGTGCCGCTTCGAGCATCGGCGTCATACTCTGATAATCTTCATGAGTCAGTTTGCCGCTGACTTTTAAAGAAAGATAAAACTGTTCACCGGAACGCTCCAAACCGATATTCAAGCCATGCCTTGTGAGTTCCATCGCTGCTCCTGAATCAGGCTTCACATTAACTATGGTGCTTATGAACTCGCTTGGTTCCCTTTATTTCGGGCAAAAAAAAGGGCTGATAACAATCAGCCCTTTTAATCGTTCAGAAATAATCAGATTATTTCTTGGCAGCTTCACGCTCCTGAACTTCCTTGATGACTTCATCAGCCACGTTTTTCGGACATGGGCTGTATTGCAGGAATTCCATGGAGAACTGACCACGACCAGAAGTCATGGTACGCAGTGAGCCGATGTAACCGAACATTTCGCTCAGTGGCACGTCAGCTTTGATACGCACACCAGTCGCACCAGCGTCTTGCGACTTGATCATGCCACGACGACGGTTCAGGTCACCAATAACGTCACCGACGTTATCTTCAGGGGTGAAGACGTCGACTTTCATGATTGGTTCCAGCAGCTGCGGGCCAGCTTTAGGCATGGACTGACGGTAGGCAGCCTGAGCAGCCAGCTCATAAGCTACAGCGGAGGAGTCAACCGCGTGGAAGGCACCGTCCTGCAGGTTCACTTTCACGTCAAGGCAAGGGAAGCCTGCCATCACACCGCGATTCATCATTTTCTTGAAGCCGCTTTCTACTGCCGGCCAGAATTCGCGGGGAACGTTACCACCGGTAACAGTCGATTCGAATACAAAGCCGCTACCAGCTTCACCTGGCTCGATGGTGTAATCGATACGGGCGAACTGACCGGAACCACCGGTTTGTTTCTTGTGAGTATAGGTATCGGTTACCGGCTTGGTAATCGTTTCGCGGTAGGCAACCTGTGGCTCACCAACGATAACGTCGATACCATGAGTCCGCTTGAGGATGTCGACTTTGATATCCAGGTGAAGCTCACCCATACCTTTCATGATGGTTTCGCCACTGTCTTCGTCGGTTTCGACGCGGAATGACGGATCTTCTTTCTGTCTCTTATACAACTCTGACGCTGACTTCGGGCGATCTAGTGTAGGTCTGTGTGGTCGGCTTCTCGTTGAAACAAAAAA
>JABURN010000009.1 GCA_014762585.1 Methylophaga sp. | reverse complement strand
CCGCGCCAGCGACAGCCAGTGACATCATCGCTAATGATAATGTTTTCAGCTTCATTAGAGTAACCTCTATTTTAGTTTGTTATGAGTGGCGGGACGCTTTGCGTTTTCCACCACAGGGGCAACTCTATTCCGCTTTTACCCTCAATTCATTAGGCCAAACTCATTGGTATCTTGGGAATATTTCCCAAAGCACCACGGAAAAGCCTGATATTACAGCCCGAATTGCTCATCAAAAAAATCTGAAAAAAGCCTTAGTGACTGCTGATAACCCCATATTTAATAGCCAGCCGGACCATTTCTGCCGATGTCGAAAAACCCAGCTTGTTTTTGAGAATGGTCTGGTAATTGGCGACCGTCTTGGATTCCAGGTTCAACTGCCTGGCCACATTGGATAGACTCAAGCCTTCAGCCAGTAATCGAAACACTTCAAACTCCCGGGCAGTGAGACGCTGAGTCGGGTCTTCATTACCGGAAACACTCTGTAATGCAATTTTCTGAGCCATTTCTGCACTGAGATAACTTTTTCCGCCCATGACCTGGCGGATCGCCACGACGATATCGCGACTATCACCAGACTTGGAAACATACCCCATGGCACCAGCACTCATCGCCTGCATCGCCAATGTCACGTTTTCATGCATTGAGAACATAATGACTCTGGCATTGCCGTAGCGGCCGCAGATCCGACGAACCGCTTCCAGCCCACCTATACCTGGCATAGTCATATCAATCACCAGCACGTCCGGTTCCAGTTCACTGTATTGCTGATAAGCCTGTTCACCACTGGCCACTTCGTGAATCACCTGCATATCCTCATATTCACTCAACATGCTTGCCAGACCAGAGCGAACCACTTCATGATCATCAGCTAAAAGAATTCTGGTTTTTGACATCTATTGTTTCCACCCTATAGGTAATGCAGCCAGGATCTGCATCCCCTGCATTGGTTGACTAATCACAGTGAACTCTCCTGACAGTGCTTCTACCCGTTGTTTCATTCCGGCCAGGCCAAAACCGCTCTGCTCTGCATCAAGATCACAGCCACGACCATCGTCTTTTACAGCAATCACCACCTTATCTGCAGACCGGGACAGGGAGACTTCTACACTGACATTGCTGCCGGCATGACGACTGATATTGGTCAAACACTCCTGAATGATGCGATAGGCGATAAGTTGTGATTGCGGGTCCAGTAATCTGGGGTGACAGGACAGACTGAAGTCGATCTGATTCTGTGGATGCCGCCATTGCCAGTCACTGACCAGCTTTTCCAGACAATATCGCAATCCATGCTCATCCAATTCCGGCGGATTCAGCTGCTCCAGGTTCGAGCGCACAATCTCGGTCAGACGTTGACTATGCTGCCGCAATACCTTGATTGATGACTTGCTGGCCGTGTGTTCATCCTGAGACAGTTTATCCAGTTCCATTCTCACTGCTGTGAGATGCTGACCCAGTTCATCATGTAACTCTGCAGCCAGGCGTTTTCGTTCTGTTTCCTGCGCGGTGATCAACTGCCTTTTCTGCTGATCAAAGCGACTATTTAATGCCGCCACCGCTGCAATCAATCTGATAGGCAGGTGACGCGGGTTAAGCAGTGATTGCCAGGCAGAATGTCTCTCTTGTCGATCTATTGAGGTTTCAGCCGATAAC
Source organism: Methylophaga sp. (assembly GCA_014762585.1). Classification (GTDB taxonomy): domain Bacteria; phylum Pseudomonadota; class Gammaproteobacteria; order Nitrosococcales; family Methylophagaceae; genus Methylophaga. Next base: position 883 of record JABURN010000009.1, on the reverse strand, counting down.
AGAGGCTCAATGCCATCGAGCAGATAAGAGAATAATTTCACCAGCAGCAAGCTTGACAACAAAAATAATAAAAACCACGGCAGCAATATCTCCATTGCCTGCCTTGTGACTAGCGTCAATTCATGAACAAGATTGGTGCTGATAATCAAATCACCGACATGCTGCTCAGCAACAACCACCGGTGTGATGACGGGAATGAACCCCAGGTGCTTATCAACCAGCCAGCTCATAAAGCTGGACCACCATGATGGCGCTGAGAGCTTGTGATTGGAATCCAGAACACGACCTTTTTCATCGACAAAGCTAATATTGAGGTTTTTCAGTGTGCTTAATTGCTCCAACGCAAATGCACGCTGGTAATCAAATTCGGTCGCATCGACTATTCTGGTTTCCATCTGCTGGATTTGCTCCTGCAGGATCTGCTTTACCAGCTTGGCTTCACGAACGGTCTCGGAGTGGGTTTCATCATAGACCCGACCAAGCATCAGCATTTCTGCCAATACAACGGCGACCAGCAAAATGGTGATCGTTTTAAAACTGAATAACTGGGACATGTTGATCTGAGACTTATAAATTTTTTAATGTTTTGCCAAATACATGAGCTGGGATCAGCTATCGTCAATGGCACGACAAGCCGAAATCAATCAATATGGCTTTTAATTTATGAGTGACAGTGAGGTGGAGATTAGAGTCCGTACGCGTCTCAACTTTTCTGGTCACAGGAGTCGTTATTATACGTCGGCATAACTTCAAGTGTCAGGTTTGAGTGCTGCCTGGGAATTTTATAGCGGACAAAAAAAGACCCGACATCTTACGATGCCGGGCCTTTCTCAGACTTGTTAGATTAATTGCTTAATCTATTTGGGTCTTGGTCTTACAGGCT
>JABURN010000222.1 GCA_014762585.1 Methylophaga sp. | reverse complement strand
CCTGTCAGCAGCCCCAACGCGATTTCTGCCCAGCGGTCGGGCACCTGCAGAATGAGACTACCGCCCAGTACCACGCCGGGCAAGCCACTCACCAGCATCAGCGCCACAAACTGACGTTCCAGTTGGCTGGTCCGGAGATAGCGTAATACTGCACCCAGCCCCAGTGCCACGCTGGCTACTTTATGGGTGGCCAGTGCTACCCCGAAACTCAGGCCCAGAAAGATCAGTACCGGAAATTGCAGCAGGCCGGCACCGCCACCGCTGAAGGCAGAGAAGGTATTCGCTACCAATGACACCAGAAACAGGATAAATTGCTCTACCAGGTTCAACTTTCAGCGGACTCTCTTTAGAATGAAGGTCATGATGATACGTAAATTCCTTTGCCTCAGCATCTCTATGCTTCTGTTTGTTGGTTTTAGTGCTCAAGCCGGTCAACTTTACCGCTTCCCGGATGAAAACGGTGTCCCGACCCTCAGTCGCAGCTTACCTCCGGAAGCCGCCCAGAAAGGCTATGACATCATCGATGACAAGACCATGCGGCTGATTGAACGGGTAGCCCCCGCGCCTACTGAAGATGAGATTGAAGCATTGAAGGCGGAGCAGGCCCGTGAAGCTGAACGGCAGCGCCAGCAGGCCATTGAAGCCAAGGAGGCCGAAAAGGCACGGCAGAAACAACGGCAATATGATCGTACCCTGCTGCTTACCTATCCAACTGAGGCCGATCTTATCGAAGCCCGCGAGCGGGATATTGGTTACCGTGAGGAGCAGATAGCATTGCTGTCAGAGAAGCTGCCAAAATTACAGAAGCGACTGGAAACCGTGCAGAAGGAAGCAGCTGAACGCGAGCTCAATGGTGGCAAGATCACGGCCAATATGCAGAAACGCCTGGAAGCTGCCCAGGAAGAGATTCAGGTACGCAATCAGGCAATCGCCAAGTACCAGGCAGAAATCGAGGAACTGAAAGCTCAGTATCAGCAGGATCTGGAACGCCTGCGGCAGTTACGAGGCCCCCGGACCAGCCAGAACTAAACCAGCGTGTCGATCACCGACAGCAGGTGCTGATTCTCGCTCGGTGTGCCGATAGTGATACGCAGAAACTGATCTATCCGGCGTTTGTTGAAGTGGCGCACGATGACGCCCTCTTTACGCAAACCGGCCGCCAAATCGGCAGCATCATATTCTGGATGCCGGGTAAACACAAAGTTGGCGGCTGATGGCAACACCTCGAAACCCAGCTCCTGCAGACCTTTAGTCACCTTATCCCGGCTCTGAATCACTTTGTCACAGGTTTCTTTAAAGTACGACCGATCACGGAAAGCAGCCACCGCTGCCGCTTCGGCCAGACTGTCCAGCGGATAGGAATTAAAGCTGTCCTTGACCCGAACCAGCGCTTCAATCAAGTCGGCATGCCCCACGGCAAATCCAATCCGCATCCCGGCCAGCGACCGTGATTTGGACAGTGTTTGCGTCACCAGCAGGTTGGGATACTTCTGAGTCAGAGGAATGGCCGTTTCACCGCCGAAATCGATATAAGCTTCATCCACTACCACGACCGAGTCCTGATTTTGCTGCAGCAGGCGCTCAATCTCATCGACGCTCAGCACACAACCGGTAGGCGCATTAGGATTAGGGAAAATAATGCCGCCGTTATCACGCAGATAATCATTGATATCAATCTGGAAATCCGCCGTCAGCGGCACCGTCTGGTAATCGATCTTATACAACTGACAGTAGACCGGATAAAAACTATAGGTGATATCCGGAAACAGCAATGGCGGTTCATGCTGAAACAGGGCATGGAAGATATGCCCGAGCACTTCATCAGAGCCATTACCGACAAAGACATTGGCCGTATTGACCTTGTAGTAATCGGCGATCGTCTGTTTCAGCTCGTGTGAGGTCGGATCGGGATAGAGCCGCAAGCGGTCACTGACGCCCATCTGAATCGCTTCCAAGACCTTCGGCGAGGGACCATAGGGGTTCTCATTGGTATTGAGCTTCACCAGATTGGCCATCTTCGGCTGCTCGCCCGGTACATAGGGCTGCAGATTGTGAACAAAAGCGCTCCAGTAGCGACTCATGTTTAATCCTTCAGACGATATTCAGCACTGCGTGCGTGTGCGGTCAGACTCTCACCCCGGGCCAGCACCGAAGCGACTTTACCCAGTGTCTGTGCGCCCTGCTCGGAAACCTGAATCAGGCTTGAACGCTTCTGGAAGTCGTAGACCCCGAGCGGCGAACTGAAACGGGCGGTACGTGAAGTCGGCAGTACGTGGTTCGGGCCTGCGCAGTAATCACCCAACGCCTCCGGCGTGTAACGCCCCAGGAAAATGGCGCCGGCGTGACGGATTTTCTTAGCCATTTCCATCGGCTCATCAACCGATAACTCCAGATGCTCTGCAGCAATAAAGTTTGCGACTTCAACCGCTTTATCCATGCCATCAACATGAATCAGTGCCGCGCGGTTCTGCAGCGAAGTGTTGATAATGTCTTTACGTTCCATGGTCGGTAACAGCCGATCAATCGCCTCTTTGACTTTGACCAGGAAATCGGCATCTGGTGAGATCAGAATCGACTGGGCATCTTCATCGTGTTCCGCCTGTGAGAACAGATCCATGGCAATCCATTCCGGATCGGTTTTACCGTCACAAATCACCAGAATCTCAGACGGACCGGCAATCATGTCGATACCGACGGTGCCGAACACCATACCTTTGGCCGTCGCTACAAAAATATTACCCGGGCCAACGATCTTATCGACCTGGGGGATGGTCTCGGTACCATAAGCCAGTGCCGCTACAGCCTGGGCACCACCGATAGCAAAAATACGGTCGACACCGGCTACTGCCGCTGCGGCCAGGACCAGTTCATTAACCTCGCCATCCGGAGTCGGCACCACCATGATGAGTTCACCGACCCCCGCCACTTTGGCCGGAATCGCATTCATCAATACCGACGACGGATAAGCCGCCTTGCCACCCGGCACATAAAGACCGGCGCGATCCAGTGGTGTCACCTGCTGTCCCAGCACGGTACCGTCTGCTTCGGTATAACTCCAGGAATCCTGTTTCTGATGCTCGTGATAGTTGCGGACGCGATCTGCAGCAGCTTCCAGCGCCTGACGTTGATCCTGTGGGATATTTTTCAGCGCGGCATGGGCACGGTCCAGTGAAATCTCCAGATCGGCCATAGTCTCGGCGGTGACCCGATCAAAACGACGGCTGTATTCAATCACCGCAGCATCGCCATTTGATTTCACCGCTGCCAGGATTTCTCTGACAATGGAAGTGACTTTGTCATCTGACACGCCTTCCCAGGCCAGCAGGCTTTCCAGTTGCGGCCAGAAATCCGCCTGTGCGGCATCCAACTGTTTAATTTCAAGCATTACTCTGTTCTCTTACTGCGTTGCGGATTTGTTCGATAAATGTCTGAATCCGCTTATGCTTCATTTTCATCGACGCTTTATTGACCACTAGACGCGAGCTGATATCCGCGATATGTTCCATCGGCACCAGACCATTGGCGCGCAGGGTATTACCGGTGTCCACGACATCGACAATGCGGTCGGCAAGACCCACCAGTGGCGCCAGTTCCATTGAACCGTAGAGTTTGATGATCTCTACCTGTTCACCCTTTTCAGCGTAGAAACGGCGGGTACTTTCAACAAACTTGGTGGCGACCTTGAGTCGACCGTTTGAGACCGGTTCATCCGGTTTACCGGCGGTCATCAGCTTGCAGCAGGCAATCCTTAAATCGACCGGCTCATACAACTCGGCATGGGGATGCTCCATCAGCACATCTTTACCCGCGACACCAATGTCAGCACCGCCATATTCGACATATGTGGGCACATCAGACGCACGCACGATGATCAGTTTCACATCCGGCTGATTGGTGTCCAGAATGAGTTTGCGACTGGTTTCCGGATCATCCAGCGGTTCTATCCCGGCGGCCTTCAGCAAGGGCAGGGTTTCTTTAAATATCCGGCCTTTTGAGAGCGCCAGCGTCAATGTTTCAGACACTAGACAGCCCTCCTGACAGCGCTGGGAACGCGACGAATGCGGGCACCCAGTTGCTGTAATTTCTCTTCAATACATTCATAACCACGGTCGATGTGATAAATGCGTTCTACTTCAGTGTCACCTTCTGCGACCAGTGCAGCCAGTACCAGGCAGGCCGAAGCACGGAGATCGGTCGCCATCACCGGTGCTGCGGTCAGGAAGTCTTTGCCTTTACAGACAACAGTATTACCCTCGATTTGCAGATGTGCGCCCATACGCTGCATTTCCTGCACATGCATGAAGCGGTTTTCGAATACGGTTTCGACAATCGTGGCCTGGCCTTCGGCGATACTGTTCAATGCGGTGAACTGGGCCTGCATATCGGTCGGAAAAGCAGGATACGGTGCGGTACGGATGTTGACAGCTTTAGGCCTGTTACCTTTCATATCCAGCGAAATCCAGTCCTTGCCGACATCGATATGGGCACCGGCTTCTTCCAGTTTGAGCAGGACGGCTTCAAGCTGGTTGGCATCCGTGTCTTTCAACTTGACCCGGCCCCGGGTCAAAGCGGCAGCCACCAGATAAGTACCGGTTTCAATCCGATCAGGGAGGATTTTATATTCCGTACCCTTGAGCGATTTCACGCCTTCAATCACCAGCGTCGCAGTACCGATGCCACTGATTTTTGCCCCCATTGTGTTGAGATAATTGGCGAGGTCCACGACTTCCGGCTCTCGTGCCGCATTTTCGATTGTCGTGGTGCCTTCTGCCAGCGTCGCTGCCATCATCAGGTTTTCGGTACCGGTCACGGTGACCTGATCCATGAAGATGTGTGCGCCTTTCAGACCTTTACCGCTGGTCGCACGGATATAACCGTTTTCTACCCGGATATCAGCGCCCATCTGCTCTAGGCCACGAAGATGCAGGTCAACAGGTCGGGAACCGATGGCACAACCACCCGGCAGCGAGACATCCGCTTTGCCGTATCTCGCCAGCAAGGGCCCCAGAACCAGTATCGACGCCCGCATGGTTTTAACCAGATCATAGGCCGCTTCAGTATCGGTCAATGTACTGGGGTCAATGACCACTCCGGAGCGTTCATCAACGGTCAGGGTCACCCCCATCCGTCCCAGCAGTTCCAGTGTCGTGGTGATATCGTGCAGATGCGGCACATTACCGATACGAACCGGAGAGTCTGCCAGCAGCGCCCCCATCAAGATAGGCAACGCGGCGTTCTTGGCACCGGAAATACGGATTTCGCCGTCAAGCGCGACGCCACCGTTGATGATCAATTTATCCATGTCTAAATTTCAGGCTCGCGTCAGCTTAACGGGGGGCGGAAGTTTTGAGGCCCAGCGCGTGCAGTTCACCACTGGTAAAACGGTCACCTAAGGTCGCTTTGACCATCTTGTGCTGTTGAATCAGGCTCTTGCCGGCAAAGGAAGGGCTGATCACTACGGCATCAAAATGCTGGCCGTCATCACCTTTCACTTCAACATCGGCATCAGGCAGACCGGCTTCGATCAGGGCTTTTATTTCAGAAGCTTTCATATCAGATTATCAATTCGGTTTGGCTATTTAACAGGTAAAATCTCATCCAGGCCACTGGCCTTGGCAATCGCCAGCATCTGGGTCGGCACATGCTGGAAGGCTATCGGTTTGCTTCCCTGCTCAGCCTGTCGCATCCAGGCCACCAATAAAGCCAAACCCGCACTGTCGGCGCGGGTTACTTTGGCGAGATCGATATCCAGCCTGGCGGCACTGTCGAACAGGCTCGTTGACTCGGACAACACCGCTTTTGCGGTTTCCAGGGTCAACTCACCGCTGACATTGTATACCTGACTGTCAGCGTCAAAGCTGATGCTAAATAAGTCGCTCATGCTTTAACTTTTTTGTTACGTTCGGCCAGGTCTTTGATCAGTTGGTCCATGCCGCCACTGCGGATTTCGTTGGCAAAGCTGGAACGATAGTTGGTCACCAGGCTGATGCCATCAATTTTGACGTCATACACTTTCCAGGCATCCTGTTTGTTCTGGTACAGGGACAGGGACATACCGATTGACGGGCCGCCTTTCTGAACCACTTCCATCGGAACGGTCACACGTTTGCGGCTCAGATCGTCACGAAACGGCAGCATTTTGATTTCTTCGTCAGTGTATTCGAGCATGGCTGTGGAATAGGTCCTGATCAACAGCAGACGGAACTCTTCCACAAAACGCTTACGCTGATCTGCGTCAGCAGAACGCCAGTTTTTACCCAGCGCCAGTTTCGACATTTTTTCAAAATCGAAATGCGGCATCAGGATGTCTTCGACGAGATCATAGATTTTCTCAGGATCGGCTTGCAGTTCAGCTTCATTATCCTTCAATGCTTTGAGCATATCGTCAGAGGCTTTTTTTACCAGCGCCTGGGGCTCAGGCATCGCCTCTGCAGAAGCTATCAGTGGGCTGAAAGCCAGCATCACGGCTGCCAGCGTCAGCAGCAAGTGCATCAGTGTTTTATTCAGCATGGTCATTATTCATCACCTTCCGCTTTGCTGTAGAGGAATTGTCCGATGACCTGTTCAAGCACCAAAGCTGGCTGGGTCAGGTCTATGACATCCCCGTCTTGTAAAAATTCTTCTTCGGCACCGGCCACCAGGCCGATGTACTGTTCACCCAACAGGCCGGCAGTGTAGATGCTGGCAGAGGTATCGTAAGGAATATTATCGAACTGGGAGTACATGTTGATGGTGACTTCAGCGTTGTAAGTCATCGGGTCAAGATTAATCGATGCCACCCGCCCGACACGCACACCGGCCATGGTGACCGGCGCCCGAACCTTGAGACCACCGATGTTTTCGAATTCCGCAGTGACCTGGTAACCGGCCTCATCGGTGAAGTCACCCAGGTTGCTGACTTTCATCGCCAGCATAAACAGGGCAGCAATACCCACGGCAACAAACATCCCGACAATAATTTCGGTACTCTTATTCTGCATCATTATTACTCATCTCCAAACATCAACGCAGTCAGCACAAAGTCCAGCCCCAGAATCGCAAACGCAGAGTGCACGACTGTGCGCGTCGTTGCTCTTCCGACCCCTTCTGAAGTCGGTGTGGCATCATGCCCTTCAAACAAAGCAATCCAGGTTACAACGAACCCGAACACAACACTTTTGATGACGCCGTTCATGATGTCATCGTAAAAATCAGTTTTGGCCTGCATCTGTGACCAGAAAGCGCCGTCATCCACGCCCAGCAGACCGTGCCCTACCAGGAAGGCACCGATAATACCGACCGCGCTGAAGATGGCTGCCAGTAAGGGCATGGAGATAAGACCGGCCATAAAGCGCGGAGCAATCACACGGCGGATCGGGTCCACCGCCATCATTTCCATGCCAGACAATTGTTCGGTACTTTTCATCAGACCGATTTCAGCGGTCAGCGCTGAGCCGGCACGGCCGGCAAACAGCAGGGCACTGACCACAGGCCCCAGCTCACGCACCAGAGACAGCGAGACCAGGACGCCCAGGGATTCCTCGGCGCCAAAATCAACCAGTGTATTATACCCCTGCAGCCCCAGAACCATACCCACGAACAGACCGGAGATCAGGATAATTAATAAGGAAAGTACACCGACCGAATAGACCTGGTGTATGACCAGCGAAAAACGCAGAAACAGGCCCGGTATACCGGCCAGAATATGCATCAGAAACAGATGGCCCCGGCCCAGCCGTTCAAAGGTGCCCAGTCCCCAGCGGCCGAGACTGCGAATCAGCTTAATCATGCATATTCCTCTGGCTTGAGTAAGTCTTCTTTAAACTCCGGTCCGGCATAATGGAACGGCACCGGGCCATCCGGTAAGCCCTGCATAAACTGCTGTACCCACTGCGAACCGGAGCGACGCAATTGAACCGGTGAACCATGCTCGATGATCTTGCCGCCAGATAACAGATAGATGTAATCAGCAATCTCAGCGGTCTCAGCAACATCATGGGAAACCACGATACTGGTCAGGCCCATCGCATCATTCATACGGTGAATCAGGTTCACCAGCGTGCCCATAGAAATAGGATCCTGACCGGTGAAGGGTTCGTCGTACATGATCATCATCGGTTCCAGAGCCACTGCACGGGCCAGCGCAACGCGGCGTGCCATACCACCCGACAACTCGGACGGCTGCAGATTGCGGGCATTTCGCAGTCCCACTGCCTGCAGTTTCATCAGCACCAGATCGCGAATCATCGATTCGGGCAGGTCGGTGTGTTCTCGAAGTGGGAAAGCCACATTATCGTAAACGGTAAGGTCAGTGAGCAAAGCGCCGCTCTGGAACAGCATGCCCATCCGCTTACGTAGCTCATAAAGATCAGAGCGGGAAAGTTTGTGGACATTCTGGCCGTCAACTTCAATCGTGCCTTTATCAGGTCGAAGCTGGCCACCAATGAGTTTCAACAGCGTGGTTTTACCCGTGCCGCTAGGGCCCATAATAGCCGTAACTTTGCCGCGCTCAATATCGATATTGACGCCTTCAAAGATGGCACGGTTACCACGATAAAAGTGCAAGTCCCTGATCTTTATCAGTGGCACAGGTTTCTCCAGCAATATCAGTCGTAAATGAAAGGTCGTTAATTTTGGTGAATAAGCCACACTAAGTCAAATTGGCTTATGGAAAAAAACAGGCTTATCCGCTAGAGTGTGTGCACCAGTTTTTGGTCTTAAGGGAATAATTCACATTGGCATCTGTTCAGATTCCGTTCAGACTCGCTGTGCTAATGTCCTTTACGCATTCATAATAAATCGGAGAGATATGATGAAGAAGTTTTTACAATTCTTTGCAACTGCCCTGATGGTAGTCCCAATGCTGGCAGTCGCCCACGGCCCAACCCGTCAGCAGGTCAAAGAAACCGTTTTCATTAACGCCGCCCCAGAAAAAGTATGGGAAGTCGTCAGTGACTTCAGCGGTCTGCATAACTGGCACCCTGCTGTCGCCAGCACTGAAATGAAAGAAGACAACATCCGTGTTCTGACTCTGAAAGCGGAAGGCAATCCGACTATCACAGAAGAACTGGACAAAATCGACAACGAAAAAATGATGATGATCTACACCATCGAAGAAATGAGCGTTGTCAAAACCATTACTTATAACAGCAAAGACACGCCTTACTACACTCTGCCAGTAAACAACTATAAAGCCTGGCTGTCTGTTAAACCGAAAGATGGTGGTTCGGAAGTCACCTGGAAAGCGAAATTCTATCGCTCTTTCATGGACAACCCACCGGTACCGGAAGGTCAGAGTGACGACGATGCTGTAAAAGCGATCGAAGGTGTCGCGACAGCAGGTCTGAATAACCTGAAAGCCATTCTGGAAAAATAATGCTGTTTACGCTGAATCAGCCAAACAAGAAGGCGACCCGGTTTCGGGTCGCCTTTTTTGTGATGCTCGCCCTGACTCTCACGGGCTGCTTTGGTGAAGACAAGCAATATGCGCTTATCACCAATCAACTGGCAGACAATGTCAGCGTGATTGATGTCGATGCCGGCAAAGTCGTCAAAGAAATCGCAGTGGGTGATGCGCCTGCCGGGGTTGCTGTCAGTGCCAGGGCCAGCCGGGCTTTTGTGACCAACCCGGACAGCCGTACGGTGTCTGTCATCGATCTGAAAGCACTGGAAGAACTGCATCAGATTGAGGTAGGTGCCGGACCGGTCGGTATTGTCGCCGACAGCGCAGGTGAACATATCTATGTCGCTGACTGGTATGAGAACCGTATCAGCATTGTTGACCCTGATTCGGGTGATATCAGCCAGACTATTACCGTTGGCAAATCCCCTGCCGGTATGGTGCTGGATGAGAACAAACAGCGGCTTTATGTCGCTAACCGGGATGATAATGCAGTGGCCTTTATTGATCTCGAAACTGGTCAGGTGGTTCGCAGCATCAGCGTTGGCAAGTCCCCTTTCGGTATGGCCATAACGCCGGATGGACGTTTTATCTACAGCGTCAATGTGCAGAGCAGTGATGTCACGGTGATTGATACCGAAACCTCGGAGGTCGTGACCACGATTCCTGTGGGTGAGTGGCCCTACTGCGCCGTGGTCAGTCCCGATGGCAAAAAACTGTATGTCACCAATCAGGATGACAGCACCATTTCTGTGATTGATGTTGAGAGCCATCAGGTCACCAATACCGTTGACGTTGAAGACACCCCTGAAGGTGTCGATACCTCGGCTGATGGCAGCCTCATTTATGTGGCCAACTGGGGTAACGGTACGGTTTCCGTGATTGATGCCATCACTGAAAAACCGCTCAACACCATCAAGGCTGCGACCGGTAGCCGTGCTTTCGGTGAGTTCATAACGACTCTTGACTGACACACCGGTTTCTATCGTCGCATTGGATGACCAGGCGATTGGCCGTGCTCAGGCACTGGCTGCTCGTCTGGGCCTTGAGCTGTCCACTATGCAAGCCGACGCCAACCAGCTCTGGCTGGATGAGCACACGCTTGCACTCAAAGTACCCGAGTTCAAACAAGCCTTTTCAATCAATTTCAGTAGCGGTAAATACGATCACCGCCGCAAGTTCGGTGGCGGCCGGGGGCAACCCCTCGCCCGAGCTGTCGGGCTCAAACAGGGCCAGACGCCGAGCGTCATTGATGCCACTGCCGGCTTTGCCCGTGATGCCTTTGTGCTGGCAAGCTTGGGATGTGAAGTCACCATGATTGAGCAGAACAAGATCATGAGCCTGCTGATTGAGGATGCCTTAATGCGTGCTGCGGATGACGCGGCTATTGCTGAGATTGCAGCCCGTATGAAGCTTTACCAGGGCAATGCCATTGCATTACTGGCTGAAGCAAAAATGCAGGCTGATGTGATTTATCTGGATCCGATGTATCCCGGCCGCGACAAATCCGCCCTGGTCAAAAAGGAAATGCAGTTATTGCATCAACTGGTCGGCGCCGATATCGACAGTGGCGAACTGCTGACCATCGCCCGGGAAAAAGCCGGTAAACGAGTGGTGGTGAAGCGACCCAAAGGCGCCGAATTTGTTGGTGAACAGAAACCGGCAGCCAGTGTACAGAGCAAAAATACCCGTTTTGATATTTATCCGACGCGCTGAGCTCAGCCTTTGTATTGCTTGTCGAGCTCGCGTAGCCGCGCCAGTTTTTCGGCAATTTTGATTTCCAGACCGCGATTGACCGGCTCGTAGTAGCTCCGATCCCGCATTGAATCCGGAAAGTACTGCTCGCCGGCCGCATAGGCTTCCGGTTCATCATGGGCATAGCGATATTCCTTTCCATAGCCCAGTTCTTTCATCAGCTTGGTGGGTGCATTGCGCAGATGGACCGGCACTTCGGCACTGCCATGGGTTTTGGCATCGTTCATTGCCGCTTTATAGGCCACGTAAACCGCATTACTCTTGGGCGCGCAGGCCAGATAGACCACTGCCTGGGCAATCGCCAGTTCGCCTTCCGGGCTGCCCAGTTTGTCGAAACTCTCCCAGGCATCCAGTGCAATTCGCAAGCCGCGGGGATCGGCATTACCGATATCTTCGGCTGCCATTCGCACAATCCGCCGCATCAGATAGACCGGATCACAGCCGCCGTCGATCATCCGACACAACCAGTACAAAGCCGCATCCGGCGCAGAGCCGCGCACACATTTATGCAATGCCGATATCTGGTCATAAAAGGCTTCTCCGCCTTTATCGAAACGGCGAATCGTGCCGGATAGCACTTCCGCCAGATCGTTTTCATCGACTTCGGTCTGACCTTTGCTGTCGGCGAGATCGACCGCGATTTCCAGCAGGTTCAGCACCCGGCGACCGTCGCCATCTGCCGTCTGTGCCAGTTGATCCCGTAAAGCCTCAGAGATTTGGATTCCCCTGCCTGCAAGGCCCAATTCATCATCCGCCATTGCCCGGTCGATGATCTGCCGTAAATCGCCTGCTTCCAGCGATTTCAGTACATAGACCCGGGCACGCGATAACAGGGCGTTATTGAGCTCAAATGAGGGGTTTTCGGTGGTGGCCCCAATAAAGGTGAATGTCCCGTCCTCAACATAGGGCAGAAAAGCATCCTGCTGGGATTTGTTGAAGCGGTGCACCTCATCCACAAACAGCATGGTACGACGCCCCTGCTCCTGTTGCAGTTGCTGGGCACGGGCGACGGCAGCTCGGACCTCTTTGACCCCGGCCAGTACTGCGGAGATGGTCATAAACTCGGCATCGCAGTAACCGGCAATCAGTTTGGCCAGTGTCGTTTTACCCGTACCGGGCGGCCCCCAGAAGATCATCGAGTGCGGATGACCGGATGAAATGGCCTGCCTCAACGGCTTACCGGCCCCCAGCAAGTGGGTCTGGCCGATGTATTCATCGAGGGTTTTGGGGCGCATCCGGTCTGCCAGCGGACGGCTGGCCGGATCGGCCTCAATTTGATCAAATAAACTCACGTATCAGGCTGACTCTTTTATTGGCTGTCACCGACGACATCCACCCCGGCCGGTGGCGTGAAGCTGAATAAATTCTTCTCGAATGTCGGATTCTCTTCGACCTCACTGAAGACAAGGCGGGTACGCTGATCAAAACTGTCACGCATGATCATCTGTGCCAGTGTGTCACCATCAAAAACCAGCGTCACCGCCTGGAAATTGGAATCAGATTCTTTCGGTGTCAGTTCGACCCAGAGCCGGCCGTCATCTGAAGGCAGGTTCTGAATGTGGTATTTGTCAGCTGGCACGACCTCACCGGATAGCAGTGTGGCCGGAGTATCTGCCAGGGCTTCCTGCTGTGATTTGACGGTGACCTGTTCCAGGTCCACATCATAAAACCAGATTCGTTCGCCATCAGCAACGATTTCCTGTGGGTAGGGCTGCTGGTAATCCCAACGGAATTTGCCCGGCCGTTCCAGCTGGAATTCACCTTCCGCCTCTTCCAGCAGATTGCCCTCGGTGTCGATTACCATCTGTTCGAAATGGGCTGAGAATGTCTGCACATTATCGACGAACTGCTGCAGCTTCTCGGTCGCGTCGTCGGCAGCGATAGCGACGGAGGAAAAGAAAAGGCTCATCAGCAGGGCTGAAGATTTAATCAAGGTCATGCACTGACTCCATTGTCCTGTGTTAATTGAGCAGACTGCGGGATGACGGCGGGGTTCCGTTATGATCAATCGCGAGGCGGCGGCGCCAATACTTCGCGGCTGCCGTTGCCCTGCATCGCGGAGACCACACCGGCGGCTTCCATCGCTTCCACGATTCTGGCTGCCCGGTTGTAGCCGATCTTAAGACGACGCTGAATACCGGACACCGAGGCACGGCGACTCTCGGTCACAATCTGAACTGCCTGGTCATACAGCGGATCGGACTCGGCATCGCTGGGGTCGCCCAGACCACCCTCACCGTCATCGCCGGCCGGATCCCGGGTGATTTCTTCCAGGTAATTTGGTGCAGCCATTTTCTTGAGATGCTCAACCACGGCGTGAACTTCATGGTCATCGACAAAAGCGCCATGTACCCGTTCCGGCAGACCACTGCCAGGAGGCAGATAGAGCATGTCACCCTGCCCCAGCAGTTGTTCAGCCCCCATCTGATCCAGAATAGTTCGGGAATCGATACGGGATGAGACCTGGAAAGCAATCCGGGTCGGGATATTGGCCTTGATCAGACCGGTGATGACATCCACCGAAGGACGCTGGGTCGCCAGGATCAGATGAATCCCGGAAGCACGGGCTTTCTGTGCCAGTCTTGCAATCAATTCCTCGACCTGTTTACCGACCACCATCATCATATCGGCCAGCTCGTCGATCACAACAACGATAAAAGGCAAGGGCTCCAGGGTGGGGGCGACTTCACCCGGTTCGACATCGATAGTCGGGTCTTTAATAGGTTCACCCCGTTCAATCGCATCGCGGACTTTTTTGTTGTAACCGGCAATGTTCCTGACCCCCAAAGCGGCCATCAGCGGGTAGCGCCGCTCCATTTCCGCTACACACCAGCGCAGCGCATTGGCGGCTTCTTTCATATCGGTGACAACCGGCGCCAGCAAGTGCGGAATGTCCTCATATACCGACAATTCCAGCATCTTCGGATCGACCATGATCATGCGCACCTGCTCCGGGGTCGCCTTGTAAAGGATACTCAGGATCATCGCGTTGACCGCCACCGACTTACCGGAACCGGTAGTCCCCGCCACCAGCAGGTGCGGCATTTTTTCCAGGTTGGCTACCGTCGGCCGGCCGGCAATGTCTTTACCTAAAGCCAGTTCCAGCAGGGATTTGCTGTTCTCATAGTCGTCACAGGCAAGGATTTCCCGCAGACGCACGATTTCACGGGTTTCATTGGGGATTTCAAGACCCACCACCGGTTTGCCGGGAATGACTTCCACAATACGGACACTGCTGACTGATAGTGCGCGGGCCAGATCTTTTGCCAGGCCACTGATACGGCTCACTTTAATGCCGGGAGCCGGTTGCAATTCAAAGCGTGTGACGACCGGGCCGGGCTGGACTTCCACTACCTGCACATCAACGCCGAAGTCTTTGAGTTTGAGCTCAACCTGACGAGACAGGGCCTGCAAGACTTCTTCACTGTAGGCGCTCTGACTGGCCTTGGGCATATCAAGTAGCGCAAGTGCAGGCATGCCGGGTGCATCCGGCGTTTCAAACAGCGGTACCTGTTTTTCTTTCTCTTCCCGCTTGCTGGGCTCTTTCTTCTCCAGTACTGGCTCAATCCGGACTTTGGCTTTGTGCTGCAGCTTTTCTTTCTGTTCGCGGAAGGTTTCTTCGCGTTGCTGACGGGTGCGGCGGGCCTGCAAATCGTCTTTCATTTCCCGCAACCAGCGACTGACATACACCACCGCGATCATCGCCACACTACCCAGCTTGTCGATCACCATCAGCCAGGACAGGCCGGTGAACAGCGTCACACCGGTCAGCAGCACAGCCAGCAGTAACAGGCTGGTACCGGAAGCACCGAATACGGATTCAAAGCCATGGCCGACGACTTCGCCCAGAACACCACCCGCCCCCATGGGCATTAATTGTGCGTATTGCGTCAGGCTGAGTGAAGACAGCCCACTGGCAGCGGCCAGTGCCATCAACAGACCGGCCATTTTCAGAATCCAGAAATGCAGGGCGTCAGCACTGTCAGCGCGCTTACCCCAGCTGAATAACAACCAGCCGGAAAAGCCCACCATGAAAGGGAATAAATAAGCCGGGAAACCAAAACCATACAGGAGTGCATCGGCGAGCCAGGCACCGACAATACCACCACTGTTGGCAACCAGATCATCAGCACCGGTCGTCGACCAGCCCGGATCGGTGGGCTCATAGCTTCCTAATGACAGCAACAGATAGGCGGCCAGCGCCACGGCCAGGATCAGGGCCGCTTCACGCAGCCGGAAGCCGACTGCGCCGCTCGCTTCATTCTGTTTCTCTTTGTCATTGACTCTTGTCGCTTGTGCCACGGTGATATTTCCAACTCAGCCAATAAATTAACGTCTGATTTTAACACAGCTTTTGAACTAAGATGCTTGTCCAAAGTCACAGCAGTGGTTACTCTACGTGCTACTCGATTAACATCCTTTGGAGGCATCCCTCATGGCAGACGCTAAACACTGTCGATTATCTGTCTCTTAT
>JABURN010000178.1 GCA_014762585.1 Methylophaga sp. | reverse complement strand
ACCCGAACCTCACGGTGCAAATCGGGCAGCTGAAGCAGAGTACTGCCTCCGGTGTAGATGATGGGGAGGTCAGGGAAAACACGGCTCAGTGCGGCCGCAGCGAAAGTGCGCGCGGCGCTGTCACCGACCTCGGCACTGTGCCAGCCAGTGGACAGTTGCAGGTTTTCTGCGCCGCCCAGCACGATAATACCGTCGACATCTTCAGGCATCGTTGCCGGCGGCTGGAAACGGGTTTCCAGTGGCTGCATCAGCCAGTCTCCCACCGGGTAGGCCATCACAGCAAAAGCCAGTAAGCTCAGCAAGGTCAACAAGCGGCGGGCCGCTTTATGATAGTTGAGCCACAACAACAAAGTGGCCAGGATTAACAACCAGACCAGCAGACTGGCTGGGCTCAAAAGTCCCCAAATCAGCTTGGATGAGACAAAAAACAGATTGTCCATCAGGACGCTTGCGGCCTGATGTGATACAGCCCCATCTGCTCAATCAGCGTAATCACGGCATCCGGCAACAGATAACGCACATCGTGCTTTTCGTAGAGCTTCTCGCGGATACTGGTCGCTGAAATACTGAGCTGCGTGACCGGTATGGACCAGATCTTACCTGCAGCAAGGGCTTCATCACCCGGCTCCGCCTGATGTGTGTGATACCAGTTTGTCAGTTCATCCGGCATCTCAAGCTTTTCTTCCGGTCTTTGCATCACAACAATATGCGCCAGTTCAATAATCTGCTGCCAGCGTGACCAGCTGTTCAGACTGCGAAAAGCATCCGTGCCCATCAGCACAAACAGTGGGTTTTCAGGTAATTCCTCACGCAGACTGAGCAGTGTGTCCACTGTGTAAGAAGGCCCTTCACGGTCCAGTTCACGATCATCGACCACCAGTTTGGGATGATTTTTAATCGCGAGTTCCAGCATCAGACGCCGTTCCTGCGGACTTGCCACCGGTTCCACGCGGTGTGGCGGCAAGGCACACGGAATCAGGCGCAGGTGGTCCAGATCCAGCGCTTCAACCACATCGAGCGCGGTACGCAGATGGCCAAAATGGACCGGATCGAAAGTCCCGCCCAGAATACCAACAGCAGCTTTAGTTTCTGATTTGCCCACTACCCAAGACTATCCATTTTTGTGAAGTCAGCCCTTCCAGCCCGACCGGGCCGCGGGCATGAATTTTATCGGTTGAAATGCCAATCTCGGCACCCAGACCATATTCAAAACCGTCGGCAAAACGAGTCGACGCATTGACCATCACCGAACTGGAATCGACCTCAGCCAGGAAACGGCGAGCGCGCTGATAGTTCTCCGTCACAATCGATTCGGTGTGACCGGAGCTGTGATGATGAATATGCTCCATCGCTTCATCCAGCCCGTCGACAACTTTAATAGACAAAATCGGTGCCAGGTACTCAGTATCCCAGTCGGCATCGCTGGCAGCACTGATGTCTTTCAGAATCGCCCGAGTACGACTGCAGCCTCGCAATTCCACCCCTTCATCACCGTAACGCACTGCGAGTCGTGGCAGGATGATGTCTGCGACAGCGGCATCGACGAGCAGGGTTTCCATTGCATTACAGACCCCGTAACGATGACACTTGGCATTGAAAGCAATCTCTTCGGCCATATCCAGATCGGCTTCACTGTCGATATAAACATGACAAATGCCATCCAGATGTTTAATCACCGGTACCCTGGCCTCGTTACTGATACGCTCAATCAGGCTTTTGCCGCCACGGGGCACGATCACATCGACATATTCCGGCATGGTAATTAACTGACCGACGGCGGCTCTGTCAGTGGTCTGAACTACCTGCACGGCGGTCTCCGGCAAACCGGCCTGCTCCAGGCCACGGCGGATACAGGCCGCAATCGCCTGGTTGGAGTGAATCGCTTCACTGCCACCACGCAGAATGGTGGCATTACCGGATTTCAGACATAAAGCGGCTGCGTCAGCAGTCACATTCGGGCGTGATTCGTAAATAATACCGACTACACCCAGCGGTACACGCATACGACCCAGCTGAATACCGGAAGGCCGATAAGTCATATCACTGATTTCACCCACGGGATCAGGCAGCGCGGCGATCTGTTTCAGACCTTCCGCCATGGATTCGATGCGGGCATCCGACAGGGTCAGACGATCCAGCAGCGCTGCTTCCAGACCTTTGCTTCTGCCGGCTTCCAGATCACGTTCATTTTCCCGTTTAAGGGTTTCGGCAGCCGCACGGATCTCGGCTGCCATCGCCAGCAGGGCTTTGTTCTTGGTTTCAGTGCCGGCGCGTGCCAGGGCGCGGCTCGCCTGACGGGCGTGTTGCCCCAGGCTCTGCATGTACTCATTAACGTCCAACAAAAGACTCCTTCGTTTTCTCTATCAGGCTTGTCTGACACCTGCCGCCTGCAGGCAGAGTTTTTCCAGCAAACGCCACGGACAGGTTTTCAATACGCCTTTGGCGGCTTGGTCAATATCAGCCATCTGCGTCAGAAACTGCTGCCAGCGCTGACTATCATAGCGCTGCAAGGCTTCCCGCATTAAGGGCTTGTTCTTATCCCAGACCGGCGGTTTCTGAGCAGCAAATACCTGCTCCAGTGGACGACCGTTCTGCAGTTCCACCGACATCGTTACAATCCGCCGCAGGGACCAGGCAACAGCAGAAAAAACCGCTAAAATATCAACACCTTCTGCGCGCAGGCGCTCTATTATACGGGGGATTCTCTGCGCTTGTCCTGCCAGCACGGTATCCATCAGGCCGAAGGCTTCAAAGCGGGCATTGTCGGCGACCGATTGCAGGATCATAGCTTCACTGAGTTCGCCATCGACGCTTAGTAACTCCAGCTTGTCGATTTCCTGTGCGGCGGCGAATAGATTGCCTTCCACCCGCTCAGCAATCAGGCTCGCCAGCCGGTTGTCGCAATCGAGATCGCGTTGTTTCATCCGCTGCATCACCCAGCGTGGTAACTGCGTCGCATCCACAGGCCAGATAGCGACTGTGGCGCCGAGGCTGTCGAGTTCGGTAAACCACTTGGCTTTCTGCGAGCGATTATCAATTTTGCCGCTGATAATAATAAGCGTGGTGTCTTGCGGTGGTTCAGCACAAAAGCGTCGTAAAGCTTCACCGCCCTCTTTTCCCGGGCTGCCCGATGGCAGGCGGATTTCAATCAGCCGCTGACTGGCAAACAGCGACAGGCTCTGTTCCTGCCACTTGATTTGTGACCAGTCAAAACGGCCTTCAACATGCCAGACTTCGCGATCGTTGGCACCTGCATCACGTACCCGTTTTCTGATTTTATCGGCGGCCTCTTCCACCAGCAGCGCTTCATCACCATGCACCAGATAGACCGGTAATAAAGAGTGCTGCAAGGCCCCGTCGAGTTGTTCCGCCTTTAGCCGCATGAATTAATTAAGGGCAGACAGGCGGCGGATAATGCTCTGTACCATCTGCTTATACATATCTTCGCGCAATACCCGTTGCTGCTCGTCCATCGCCAAGATCTGATTCTGATCAAACTGGTAATCGCGTCTGGCCTCGACCCGTTGCTTATCGCCGATAAGTTCACCGTTTTCATCGGTGATCTGATAGATCACCCAGGCTTCCAGTTCATATTCACGCACCTTGGCATTGCTGCCCACTGTCAGCACATTCTGCTGATAGCGGTTTTCCAGCACGGTAAACAGAGACGCCCCTTCCTGGTAATCCTCAAGCACGTTGATGCCGTTCCTTTGCAAAGCACGCTTGAGTTGCAGACCAAATGAATCCTGCCGTGTGTTGACGCCCTGAATATAGAGCGTTTTCAGTTCTTCCGGCACCGCCGCTGCGCCCCTGAGCTGAAAGCCGCAGGCCGTCAGAGTCAGCATAAGCAATGCGATAAAGCTTCTGAACACCACATGATTCATGTTTATTTCCTTTATTAGCCTGCCACCACAATATTCAACAAGCGGCCGGGGACCAGAATGACTTTACGGACTTCCTTACCCTCGGTAAACCGCTGCACGTTCTCCTCGGCAAAGGCGATTTCTTCAACCGCTTTCTGATCGGCTTCTGCCGGTACGGCGATTCTGGCTCTGAGTTTACCGTTAACCTGGACCATCAGCTCAATTTTATCCTGCTTCAGCGCGGCTTCATCAACTGCAGGCCAGCTGGCATCAACAATGGCTCCCTGGTGGCCCAGCATCTGCCACAGCTCGTGACTGATATGCGGTGTGATCGGAGACAGCATCAGTACCACCAGTTCCAGACTCTCCTGCAGCACCGCACGGCCCTGTTCGCTGTTGTCATTCAGCTTGGCAATGGCATTCATCAGTTCCATGACCGCAGCAATCGCGGTGTTGAAGGTATGACGACGACCGATATCGTCGGTGACCTTGGTCAGGGTTTGATGTGCCTGACGGCGCAGATTCTGCAGATCATCCGAAAGATTATCGGTATCAATCTCAGCGGTCTGCCCCTGAGCCACATGCTCACTAACCGCACGCCACAGACGCTTGAGAAAACGATTAGCACCCTCAACGGCTTTATCCGACCATTCCAGTGACATTTCCGGCGGCGCCGCGAACATCATAAACAGACGCGCGGTGTCAGCACCGTATTCGTCAATCAAAGCCTGCGGGTCAACCGTATTGCCCTTGGACTTGGACATTTTGGCACCGTCTTTCAGCACCATGCCCTGAGTCAGCAGGTTTTTGAACGGCTCATCGCCGGAGACCAGCCCTTCATCACGCATCAGTTTATGGAAAAAACGCGCATAGAGCAGATGCAAAACAGCGTGCTCAATACCGCCGATGTATTGATCGACTGGCAGCCAGTAATCAGCACGCTCGTCCAGCATCGCCTGCTCGTTATCCGGACAGGTGAAACGGGCGTAATACCAGGATGACTCGAAAAAAGTATCGAAGGTATCGGTTTCGCGCTCTGCTTCGCCGCCACATTCCGGACACTGGGTCTGATAGAACTCGGGCATCGATTTAATCGGTGAGCCCGAGCCATCCACCACGACATCTTCCGGCAAGGTTACCGGCCAATCCGCTTCCGGCACCGGCACAGAACCACAGGTCGGGCAGTTTATAATCGGAATCGGCGTGCCCCAGTAGCGCTGTCGGGATACGCCCCAGTCACGCAGACGGTAATTGGTCTGACGTTCTCCCAGACCTTTCTCAGCCAGGAAATCAGCAATCGCATCAAATGCCTGCTCGCTGGTCAGACCATCAAACTGGTCTGATTTCAACAAGCGACCTTTTTCAGTGAAAGCCTGTTTGCTGAGATCAATCTCTGTTTCATCAAGGGCTTCAATCACCTGCTTCACTGGCAGGCTGTATTTCTGTGCAAACTCGAAATCGCGCTGGTCATGGGCAGGTACTGACATGACCGCACCGGTGCCATAGCCCATCAGCACAAAGTTGGCAGCCCACACCGGGACCTGTTCGCCGGTCACTGGATGAATCGCCATCAGACCCGTCGCTACGCCCTTCTTCTCGGCGGTTTCCAGTGCTGCTTCCGAGGTCTGCATGCGGCGGCACTCTTCAATAAAGCTTTGCAGTTCCGGATTATTTTCTGCTGCTTTCAGTGCCAGTGGATGTTCCGCAGCCACCGCGACATAACTCACACCCATCAAGGTATCCGGGCGGGTCGTGTAAACAGCGAGACTGTCATTCTGCTCCGCGATATTGAACTGAATCTGTACGCCCTGGGAACGCCCAATCCAGTTGGCCTGCATGGTGCGAACCTGTTCCGGCCAGCCATCTAATTGTTCCAGATCGGCCAGCAGTTGATCGGCATAATCAGTGATTTTCATAAACCACTGCGGAATCTCACGGCGTTCCACTTTGGTATCACAGCGCCAGCAACAGCCATCGATGACCTGTTCATTCGCCAGCACCGTCATGTCGTGCGGACACCAGTTCACTGCCGCGGTTTTCTTGTATACCAGACCTTTTTTATACAGGCGGGTAAACAGCCACTGCTCCCAGCGATAGTAGTCAGGTTTGCAGGTGGCCAGTTCGCGCTGCCAGTCATAACCCAGACCTAAACGCTGCAGTTGTCCACGCATGTAATCAATATTCTGATAAGTCCAGGCCGCCGGCGCGACCTTGTTTTTGATCGCCGCGTTTTCAGCCGGCAAACCAAAGGCATCCCAGCCCATCGGTTGCAGCACGTTTTTGCCCTGCATGCGTTGATAACGAGAAATCACATCACCGATGGTGTAGTTGCGCACATGCCCCATATGCAGCTGACCGCTTGGATACGGGAACATCGACAGGCAATAAAATTTTTCCCTGTCAGGATCTTCGGTGACCTGGAAGCTGTTGTTCTCCTGCCAGAATTGCTGGGCAGCGGCTTCCACTTCATCAGGGCGATATTCTTGTTGCATGGACTCTCTTCGGATAGGGGAAATTTGAAATCGCTTAGGATACCTCAGCGCGGCAAAGGCTCAAAATATAGTTGTGCTCAATAGCAACAAAAAAGCAGCCCGCAGGCTGCTTTTATTAATACGACGATGCCGGCTGCGCATCATAGCGCCGAACACTCATTTACCGGCGGCCATCAGGGTTTCATATTTAGCATAGAGCTGGTCATGCGATTCGACATTGTCAGGGTCTTTGGGAATACAGTCGACCGGACAGACTTCGACGCATTGGGGCGTATCAAAGTGGCCTACACACTCGGTGCACAGATCCGGATCGATTTCATAAATTTCAGCACCTTGCGAGATAGCACCATTGGGGCACTCTGGCTCGCACACATCGCAGTTGATGCATTCATCGGTGATAAACAGGGACATTTCTTACTCCACAATTCGATATTTGAGCGATCTTATCGCTGTTATTTGGGGTCAGGCAATTTGGCTTTCAATGCAGCCTGCACGCAAGGGGCAACGAACTCCGACACATCACCGCCGAGAATGGCAATTTCTTTTACCAGCGATGAAGACACGAAGCTCAGGTTTTCTGCCGGGGTCAGAAACAGCGTTTCCACCTTCGACTGCATACGCCGGTTCATGGTTGCCAACTGCAATTCATATTCAAAATCCGACACCGCACGCAGCCCCCGGATAATGACATTGGCGCCCATGCTGATAGCTTCGTTGACCAGCAGGCCCTCAAAACCACGCACTTCAACGTTATTCAAATCCTGCAGGGTTTCACGGGCCAGTGCCACCCGTTCATCGAGGCTGAACATCGGTTGTTTACCGGGATTTATTGCAATCGCCACAATCACCTTGTCAAACAGCGATGCCGCGCGATTCACTAAATCAATATGGCCGTAGGTGATCGGGTCAAACGTACCCGGGTATATAGCGGTCGTCATGCGTCAGCAGTCCCGGCTTGAAATTCAAACAAGGCATATTTTACATCACCTGCCTGCTTTTCTCGCAAACAATGCCAGGATTCAGGCAAGTCTGGTTGCGGCTGACGTCGTGGATACTCCAGATAAATGCGGGCCCCGGCATTCAGCAATTCTTTTTCTGTCAGCATCGCTGCAACCTCAGACCACAGATCATGTTGGTAAGGCGGGTCCAGAAACACCACATCAAACTTCTTGTCGATGCGGTCCAAATAAGCCTCGACTTTGCCGTGGATTAAATCGCACTGTTCAGCCTGAAGCGCAGTTTTATTCTCTTTAAGTGTTTTAAAAGCCTGCTGATCGGCTTCCACCATCACGACTTCTGCTGCCCCTCTTGAGGCGGCTTCAAAGCCCAATGCACCACTACCAGCGAAGCAATCAAGACAACGGCTGAACCCCAGCACCGGCTGCAGCCAGTTAAACAGGGTTTCACGCACCCGGTCTCCTGTGGGTCGCAAGCCCTCAAGGTCAGGGAAAGTCAGTTGTCTGCCACGCCAGTTGCCGGCGATGATGCGTAATGAACCTGCTCTACTTTGTTTCTGTTTCGCCACCTACCAGCACCGTCAGCATTGTGTCGGCATTCACACGTCGCTCGAATGCCTGTTTAACATCCGCCAAGGTCACTGCGTTCACTTTGTCGTTAAAGTTATCCAGGTAGTCCAATGGCAAGTCGTAGAATCCTATCATAGCGAGGTAGTCTGCGATCTTGCTGTTGCTGTCCACCCGCAGTGCAAAGCCGCCGGTGATATTCTGTTTGGCAGCGGTTAACTCCGCTTCGGTGGGGCCGTTTGTGATGAACTTCTTAAGGGTATCCTGCAGCACGGTCAGCGCTTCCTGTGCCTTTTCGTTGCGAGTCTGCAAGGCAAACTGATAGGGTCCTTTCTGCTGCATTGGCCGGAAATAACTATACACGCCGTAGGTTAAACCGCGTTTTTCCCGCAATTCATCGCTGAGCTGCGATACCAGTCCACTGCCGCCCAGGATATGATTTCCGACATAAAGCGGGAAATAATCCGGATCATCACGGCTCATGCCGGTCTGCCCCATTACGATAGTAGTCTGGGTTGAAGGAAAGCTTTTGTTGATTTGCTGCGCTTGATTCAATGCCGGCACTTCAGGCAGCTTTTCCGCAGGCTGACCGGTGGTAAGACCTGAAGTCAGCTGTTTGGCGATCTGCTCTGCCTGTTTGCGCTCCACTGCGCCGACAATCACCACCACGGCATTACTGCTGACGTAATAACGATCATAGAAGGCTTTCAAATCGGCTGGCTTCAGCTTTTGCACGCTGTCGGCATTACCGGCGGGCATCACACTGTAAGGGTGCTGATTGTAGAGACTCTCATAGAAAGCCCGGGTAGCAATCGCCTGTGGTGACTGATTTTCTGCCTGCAGCCCGGTCAGCAAGGTTTGCTGAATACGACCAAAAGCGTCCTGCGGAAAGGCGGGAGCTGATAGCACCTTGGTGTAAGTATCCAGCGCCTGCTCAAAGGCCTGTTCTTCTGTCAGCGTACGCAGGCTGAACACAGCCATATCGCGCTCGGAACTGGCGCCGAATTTGGCACCGACATTGGCGAAGGCACTGGCGATATCATCGGCCGTCATGGTTTCCGTACCTTCGTCGATCATGGCGGCGGTCATTTTCGCTGTGCCCGGCATATCGCCGTCTCGTGCCGCACCGGCGTCGAATACCACGCTGATGTCCACCATCGGCAGCTCTGGTGCAGGGACATAATAGACCCGGGCATTGTTGTCGGTAGTCCAGTGCTGGATTTCAGGTCCGGCCCAGCTCAGGCCGGCTGATAACAGAGTGAATACAAATACAAAAGCTCTAGCGAACATGCGCATCTCCAGCGTTTGAAACAGGACGGCGTCCATCCAGTGGTAATGGAACCAGCTCAGCAATAGTCAGGCTGTCGTCGACAAAATATTTCCTGGCCACCGCCTGCACTTGCTCAGCGGTCACCGCTTTGATGTTATCGACGTATTGCTCGCCGACCATCCAGTCAAGACCGATTGTTTCCAGCATGCCGATTTGCATCGCCTGATAAAACACACTGTCTTTTTCATACACTGTTTCTGCCACCACCTGGGCTTTCACCCGGTCGAGTTCTTCTGCAGTTACCGGGGTTTGTTTGAGTCGCTCAATCTGTTCACGTACTGCAGCTTGCAGATCATCCACGCTCTTGCCGTTAGCCGGGGTGCCTGCGACCAGGAACAAATCTTTTAATCTTGAAAACAGGCTGTTACCAGCGCCGACACTGGTGGCGACCTGCTGTTCTCGTACCAGCTCTCTGGCAAAACGGGCGCTGTTGCCACCATCCAGAACACCTGCAAGCACTTCCAGTGCGTAAGGCTCCCAGCTGTTGTCTTCCGTGATGGTAGTCACGGTGGGTACTTTCCACCCCATCATCAGATAAGGCAATTCAGCCGGCGCCTTGACTTTGATTTCGCGCAGTCCTTTCTGAGGCACTTCAACACGTGGCTTGAGTTCGGCCACGGTCTCAGGTTCAAGAGGACCAAAATATTTTTTCGCCAGATCCAGTACCGCTTTGGGCTCCACATCGCCAGCCACGACCACCGTAGCGTTATTAGGGGCGTACCACATCTGATACCAGGCCTTTAAGTCCTCCGCCTCATAGTGCTGAATATCGCTCATCCAGCCGATAATCGGGTGGTGGTAAGGGCTACTCATGAAAGCGGCAGCATTGAAATGTTCACGCAGCAGGGACTGAGGATTGTCTTCAGTACGCATACGACGTTCTTCAGCCACCACATCACGCTCTTTGAGCAGCTCGGCCGGCTCAATCACGAGATTGCGCATGCGATCGGCTTCATGCTTGAAGCTGACCTCAAGGCGATCTTTATGCAGTTTCTGGAAATAGGCGGTGTAATCACGGCCGGTGAAAGCATTCTGCTCCCCCCCGTTGCGGGCGATGATCTGAGAAAATTCATTCGGTTCCAGGTTTTCTGTGCCCTTGAACATCATATGCTCCAGCACGTGTGAAATCCCGGTAATACCGTTGTATTCATAGCTGGAACCGACTTTGTACCAGACTTGGGACACAACCACCGGTGCCCGGTGATCTTCCTTTACTATGAGCTTGAGTCCGTTTTCCAGCTCAAATTCGCTGACCTGTGCCTGTACAATGCCGGGCAGTAACAGGGCCAGCCAGGCTAAATTTTTTAGTTTCAGCATCTGCATCTCTTTAATGGCTGCGTGATAAGATTGACCGTCGAAGTGTAACGACAAGCAGAAAATATGTTTAGTTTCCTCAGAAAAAAAAACAAAGCAAACGAGCCGGAAGCGGCGCCAGAGCAGGTTGAAGCGCCTGCTGAAATAACGCCAGCAGCGCAACCGGAAAGCGAGGCTGATGCAACCGCAGAAGCCCCATCAAAAACCGGCCTGTTCGGTCGCCTCAAACAAGGTTTGAGCCGAACCAGTAATAAACTGACCGAAGGCTTTGCCAGCCTGGTCCTGGGCCGAAAAACCATTGATGATGACCTGCTGGAGGACCTGGAAACCCAGCTACTGACCGCGGATCTCGGTGTTGATGCCACCGCACGCATCATTGATGACCTGACACAGCGGGTTAACCGCAAGCAGCTTGGCGATGTTGAAGCTTTGTTTGACGCCATGCGTGACGACATGGTCAGGATTCTTGAACCCAGCGCCAAGCCGCTGGTGATTCCGGCCAAACAAGGTCCGTATGTCATTCTGATGGTGGGCATTAACGGTGTCGGTAAAACCACGACCATCGGCAAACTGGCCAAGCAATTTCAGCAACAGGGCAAAAAAGTGATGCTCGCCGCCGGTGACACCTTCCGTGCCGCCGCGGTGGAACAACTTCAGGTCTGGGGGGAACGCAACAAAATCCCGGTGATTGCCCAGCCCACGGGTGCCGATTCAGCCTCAGTGATTTATGACTCTCTGGAAGCAGCCAAAGCCCGTGATATCGACATTTTGATTGCCGATACCGCTGGCCGTCTGCACACCCAGTCCAACTTGATGGAAGAGCTGAAAAAAGTGAAACGGGTGATGGGCAAAATCGATGAGACCGCCCCGCATGAAGTCATGCTGGTCGTTGATGCCGGCACGGGTCAGAATGCATTGCAACAGGCGCAGCAATTCAACGAGGCTGTCGGTGTTACCGGTATTACCCTCACCAAACTCGATGGCACCGCCAAGGGCGGCATCATCTTTGCCATTGCAGACAAGACCGGCTTGCCTATCCGTTACATCGGTGTGGGCGAAAAAATTGATGATCTACGCCCCTTCAATGCCAATGATTTTGTTGATGCCCTGTTAGGACGGGAAGACGATTAATGATCCGCTTCAGTGAGGTATACAAACGTTATCCCAACCAGCATGAAGCGCTGTCCGGACTTAGTTTTGAGCTGGAAAAAGGCGAAATGGCTTTTCTGACCGGCCACTCCGGCGCAGGTAAAAGCACCCTGCTGAAACTCATTGCATTGATCGAGCGCAGTTCACACGGGCAGGTCTGGGTCAACAATCAGAATCTCACCCGGCTGCCGAAATGGAAAATCCCCTACTACCGCCGCAAGATTGGCTTGGTATTTCAGGACCACAACCTGCTGCATGATCGTACGGTTTTCGACAATGTCGCTTTACCCCTGATTATCGCCGGTGAGAATCACCGCGAGATTGGACGTAGAGTCAGAGCCGCGCTGGACAAAGTAGGCCTGCTGGGTAAAGAGCGAAGCCTGCCCATCGCCCTGTCCGGTGGTGAGCAACAACGGGTCGGCATTGCCCGTGCGGTGGTGAACCGGCCACCGGTGCTTCTAGCCGATGAGCCTACCGGTAATCTGGATCCGGACCTGTCCCGGGAAATCATGTTTCTGTTCGAACAATTCAATCAGGTGGGTGTGACTGTCTTTATCGCCTCGCATGATCTGGAGCTTATTAATAGCATGTCACACCGCCAAATCACGCTTCATCAGGGACGACTGGCCTGATGCTGAAACTCAATATTCACAATTATTTCCTGCGTCATCTGCAAGTCATGCTCTACAGTCTGGGTCAGTTGTGGCGGACGCCGGCTGCCACCACCATGACCGTGCTCGTTATCGGGATTGCACTGGCTTTGCCAGCAGGGCTGTATGTGCTGCTGAAAAATGTTGAACAGGTCAGCAGCCAGTGGGATGAAGCCAGCCAGATTTCCCTGTTCCTGCATCACAACACGCCGGATCAGCGTGGCAAGCAACTGGCCGAACAGTTACTCACCTGGCCTGATATCAATGCGGTGCATTATCAGTCGGCTAAAGACTCTCTGGCAGAATTCCGTGATTTATCCGGTCTCGACAGTCTGCTTGATACCCTGCCTGACAACCCCTTGCCCCCGGTGATTATTATTCAGCCCGAAGCCAGCCAGCATGAAAACGAAGCGTTGCAGAGCCTGCTCGACAGACTGCAGAACATGCAGGAAGTCGAACTCGCCAAACTGGATATGGAATGGCTGCAGCGGCTACGCAGTATTAATGAAGCCGGTGAACGTGGGATCAGCATTCTGGCTATCTTGCTGTCACTCAGCGTATTACTGGTTATCGGCAATACCATTCGTCTGGCTATTCTGAATCGTCAGACAGAGATCCGCGTTATCAAACTGGTTGGCGGTACCAATGCTTTTGTCAGACGACCGTTTCTCTACACCGGCTTCTGGTATGGCCTGCTGGGTGGCGCGATTGCCTGGCTGACCTTGCTGCTGACACTGCTGTTTGTCAGTGGACCTGTGAACCGGCTGGCTTCACTGTATGACAGTCAGTTCACGCTGAACTGGTTGGGCGGGCAGATGTTTATCGCCCTGCCCCTGTTCGGGCTGGTGTTAGGGGTGCTTGGTGCCTGGCTTGCAGTGGGTCGACACCTCAATGATATCGAGCCGACTTAAAGCCGCCATAAGAGGAACTTTTACCTGATTTACATACTCATATAGTGGCAAAATAATAATTAATGCTATTATTGAGCGATGACTCTCAGGAGACTGCGCAGATGACAAACAATGTGGCCCAATATGAACTGGCATTGGCACCGATCGGTAATCTCGACGCCTATACCAGTCTGGTACACACCATTCCCGTACTGACCGCTGAAGAAGAGTACGATTTAGCAAGCAAGCTGCAGCGTGACGGTGATCTCGAAGCCGCCCAACGGCTGGTACTGTCTCACTTGCGCTTTGTTGTTCGTATTGCTAAAGGCTACAGCGGTTATGGTTTGCCGGTCGCCGACCTGATTCAGGAAGGCAATATCGGTCTGATGAAAGCGGTTAAACGCTTCAACCCCGAAAAAGGTGTTCGACTGGTCTCTTTTGCCGTTCACTGGATTCGTGCTGAAATTCATGAATATGTGATCCGCAACTGGCGCATCGTGAAAATCGCGACCACCAAGGCGCAGCGCAAGTTGTTTTTCAACCTTCGCAGTGCCAAACAACGCCTGGGCTGGTTGAACCAGGAAGAAGTGGAAGCGGTCGCAGAGGATCTGGGCGTGACACCGGCCAATGTTATGGAAATGGAGCGCAGACTGGCTCAACCGGATGCCTCATTTGATCTCCCGGCAGATACGGATGACGAAGAGAATCATTATTCTCCGGTCGCGTATCTGGCTGCACCGGAAAATACGGATCCTTCCCAGCAGCTGGAACAGGATGACTACAGCGATTACCAGCAACAGAAACTGGCTAATGCCCTCTCAACGCTGGATGAGCGCAGCCGCGATATCATCGCTCAGCGCTGGTTGAAAGAAGATGACAAGGCAACGCTGCATACCCTGGCTGAGCAATACCAGGTCTCTGCAGAACGCATTCGTCAGATTGAAAACAATGCCATCAAGAAGCTCCAGAAACTCATGATCTGAGGCCAAACTTGAAACACAAAAAAAGCCCGCGCGAAGCGGGCTTTTTTATTTCTGCTCTGAAAGTCAGATTATCTTTCCAAGAGCGGTGTTTTGTCCGGTTTTCCGTCCCATTCTTCTGCGTCAGGCAGCGGGTCTTTCTTCTCAGACAGAACCGGCCACACACGTGACAGCTCTTCATTGATTTGCAGAAACTCCATTTGCTCATCCGGCAAATCATCTTCCGAGAAAATCGCTTCTGCAGGACACTCCGGCTCACACAGGGTGCAGTCGATGCACTCGTCCGGATCGATGACCAGAAAGTTCGGACCTTCGTGAAAACAATCTACTGGGCAGACATCAACGCAGTCAGTATATTTACACTTGATACAGTTTTCTGTGACAACAAAGGTCATGTTGAATTCTCCAAAAACACGAGTTATACAGGCTCCAGCCTGTCTTTAATTAAACGGACATTTTACATGATTTGTACCTGTTCTGGGCAAGGATCGTTTTTGCGGTATGATCGGCTGTGGGAAGACTTTGCTCTGATTTAAGCAATATTGAGGGACTGCGCAGTATGCGAAAACTATTTTTTCTGCTTTTGTTCGCACTGATTTTTATTGTCAGCGCCGCATTTGCCGCATTCAATATGACTGATGTGACGGTCAATTTCTATTTTGGTGATTTCACCTTACCCTTGTCCGCCGTGCTGGTAATAGCCATGCTGCTGGGTGTCGCCATCGGCATGATTGTGCTGGTGCTGACAACACTGAAGCTGCGTTACGAAAACCGTCGTCTGCAACACAGGCTGACTGTTTCCGAGCAGGAAATTAACAGCCTGCGCATTCTGCCAATCAAAGACAGCCATTAATCGTGATGCTTCAGTGGCTCTTTTTCCTGCTGCCCGTGGCCGCCCTCTCCGGCTGGCTGATGGCGCGCCGTCATTATAAGCGTCGCTACCGGCCACAGGACTCAGCCTTCAGCCCTGAGTATTTTAAAGGCCTGAACTACCTGCTCAACGAACAGCCTGACAAAGCCATTGATGTCTTTATCGGTCTGCTGGAAGTTAACAGCGAAACGGTGGAAACGCATCTTGCACTCGCCAATCTGTTCCGGCGCCGTGGCGAAACCGAGCGCGCAATCCGTATTCATCAGAATCTGATTGCGCGGCCCACGCTGAGCAGTGCCCAGCGAACACAGGCCCTGGTCGAGTTGGGCCTCGACTATATGAGTGCCGGGGTACTGGATCGTGCCGAACAGTTATTTCTGGAATTGTTGCAGCATTCGCCAACCCCGACAGAAGCACCGCGACAGCTACTGCGAATCTACCAGCAGGAAAAAAAGTGGCAGCAAGCCATTGATATGGCAAAAAAGCTGCCGACTGATAAGAAAACCAACACCCACACGCTGATTGCCCAGTTTTACTGCGAACTGGCTGAACCTTTGATTGAAAGCGATCGGCAACAGGCGATAAGTCTGTTGCGCAGTGCCCATCACTTCGACCCCAACTGCGTGCGTGCCAGCCTGC
>JABURN010000260.1 GCA_014762585.1 Methylophaga sp. | reverse complement strand
ATATAAGACTATAGAAGCTGAAAATTTCTATAACTTGCTGCAAAGTTTACAGTTCGCCAGTCTTACAGGGATGAGCGACTTGTCCCAATAAAACGGGAATTTATTCCCTTGTTTCTCCCACCTCAGTCAAACGTTTATGAGGACAGCCCGTGACTGATGGCAAAGCGCATCAGCTCGGCGGTTTTATTGATGTCGAGTTTGCTCTTAATTTGGGTCAGGTTATTGGCGACCGTTTTATAGCTGATACCCAGCACATCTGAAATTTCATTCATGCTCTTACCCTCGCCCAGCAGCCGCAGGATCTCCAGTTCACGGCGCGACAAATCACTGAGGGCACTGGTACCGGCATCGATATTGAGCATCGCCAGTTGCTGAGCCATATCCGGACTCAGATAAATCTTGCCATCCAGCACTTTTTCCACCGCTTCAACCAGATGGTCCGCCGCGTTGTTTTTGGTGATATAACCGCGGGCACCGGCCTGCATCGCCCGTGAGGCAAACACCGGGTCCTCATGCATGCTGAACATCAGCACCTTGGCATCTTCACGATTAGCACGGATCCGGCGCAGTACTTCCAGACCGCCCATGCCCGGCAATGTGATATCCAACAGCACCATGTCCGGATACTGTTCCTGGAACAGCCGGTAGCCTTCCTCGCCTGTTTCGGCCTCGAAAACCTTAGCTGAGGGAATTTGCTGGATTAGCTGACGACAGCCGGCCCGAACTATCGGATGATCGTCCACCACCAATATCGTTACTGCCTGTTTCATTATTCGTTTCACCTTTCAATGGAATTAATACCCGCACCTGCAGGCCGTGTCCTTCTTCTGTATCGAATGCGATGCGGCCACCCAGCGCGGTCACCCGCTCCCGCATGCCTATCAGACCGAAACCGCGTACCATGTTGGAATCCAGCCCCTTACCGTCATCGGTGACTGCGACTTTCATCGCATCACCATCACGACGTACCTCCACCTTCACATGACTGGCATTGGCATGGCGCACGCAGTTAGTCGTACATTCCTGCACCACCCGATACACCGTCACCTGCAAGGTATCAGGCAAATCGTGGAAATCACCGACAAAATCCCACTCCCAGTCGATTTCCGGCTGACGGTCACGCCAGTTATGCAACATATCGCGCAGCGCCTCAGCCAGCCCCAGATCATCCAGCGTCATTGGCCGCAGACGGCTGAGCATCTTACGAACCAGCGACTGAATATGATTGGTGATGGTTTTAACTGAAGTGACTTTTTCTTCAATCTGCGGAATCTGTTTCTCTTCTGCCAGCCGCTCAATTTCACCCAAATCGACGCGAATACCGAACAGGCATGGCGCCAGTTCATCGTGCAGTTCGCGCGCCAGATCACGGCGCTCGGATTCCTGCAGACTGAGCATATTGCCGGCCAGGGCATGGTTTTCCGCCATGGTTTTTTCCAGCACGCTGGCCATGTGGTTAAAACGGATTTGAATCGGGTTCAGCTCTTTAACCGCCGTGGTATCAACCCGTGCGTCAAAATCCCCCTGCTCCAGATGTCCCAAGGCATCTGACAACTGCGACAGCGGTTTCAGCCCCTGCCTGAGTGCCATGTAAATCAGTGCCAGAATCAACAACAGGAACACCAGCCCCAACCAGAACAGGGTATTAATGTCCTGCCAGACTTCCGTGACCTCATCGCTGGGGTCGGCTTCAACCACCAGGTAACCATAGGATTTACTGCCCTTGGTGATAAGACGCCGGAAAGCAACCGCTTCCGGTTCCATCATGCGGATAAACCAGTCAGGCGCATCGGGCTTGTTGAAAAAGCCAGTCTGATCTTCCTGACCGATCAGGGGCTGACCGTTCATGTCTTCAAACCAGGCACGGATATGCCGGGTATGGCGCACACTGTCGACAATCAGTGTCAGACGCTCACTCAAATCATTGGAAAAACGTAAAGTCGGCAGCGCGTTGACCAGCAAACCTTTCGCCAGCTGGGTACTGGAAGCCATTTCCTCCGCCAGTGCCTGTCTGGCATTCTGTACCATCAGATAACCCGCGGCAGCGAAGTTAATCAGCAGAATAATGGTCACGATGATCAACAATCGTAATTTTAAGCTCATGATCATTTGCTTATTGCATAGATAAGTTAGAATTATCGCATATCTTGCTTCTACACATTATCGGAGAGATTTAGGACACAGCATGCAAACCAATCACGAATTGTTTCAAAAAGCACAAAAACACATACCCGGTGGCGTTAACTCACCGGTGCGGGCATTCAAAGGCGTCGGCGGCGACCCGGTCTTCTTCCGCGAAGGCAAAGGTGCCTGGCTGACCGATGCTGAAGGCAAACAATACGTGGATTACATCGGCTCCTGGGGGCCGATGATTGTCGGTCATGCGCATCCCGAAGTGTTAAACGCAGTCAGTGAAGCGGTGCAACACGGTTTGGGTTTCGGTGCCCCAACGGAAGTGGAAACCACCATGGCTGATCTGGTCTGTGAACTGGTGCCTTCCATGGAACTGGTACGTATGGTCAGTTCAGGCACCGAGGCGACGATGAGTGCGATTCGCCTTGCCCGCGGTTACACCGGCCGCGACAAAATCGTGAAATTCGAAGGTTGCTATCACGGTCATGCGGATTCCCTGCTGGTCAAAGCCGGTTCAGGCGCATTAACGCTGGGCGTGCCCTCTTCCGCCGGTGTGCCTGCGGCACTGGCAGAACACACGCTGACGCTGCGATTCAATGATATGGATTCAGTGCGTGAATGCTTCGAGCAGGTGGGTGACGACATTGCCTGTATCATCGTCGAACCGGTCGCCGGCAACATGAATTGCATCCCGCCAGAACCCGGTTTTCTTGAGGGACTGCGCGAGGTCTGCGACCAATACGGCAGTGTGCTGATTTTTGACGAAGTCATGACCGGTTTCCGTGTCGCCCTCGGTGGTGCCCAGGCTCATTACGGTGTGACACCGGATCTGACCACTTTCGGCAAGGTTATCGGCGGCGGCCTGCCGGTCGGTGCCTTCGGCGGTAAGCGGGAAGTGATGGAACACATTGCGCCACTGGGCCCGGTCTATCAGGCAGGCACCCTGTCAGGTAACCCCATTGCGATGGCGGCCGGTCTGGCGACACTGAACCTGATAAAACAGCCTGGCTTCCATGATAATCTCAGTACCGCCACCAGCAAGCTGGTTGAGGGTCTGCAACAGGCGGCGAATGAAGCCGGAGTGCCGATGACCACCAATCATGTCGGAGGTATGTTTGGCCTGTTCTTTACTGAAGATAAAAAAGTCAGCTATTACGAACAGGTTGCAGCCAGCGATCAGGAACGATTTAAAAAATTCTTCCATGCCATGCTGGACCGCGGTGTCTATCTGGCACCATCGGCGTTCGAAGCCGGCTTCCTGTCTGCAGCCCATGGTGACAGTGAAATCGCCAAAACCATCAGTGCCGCAAAAGAAGCCTTCGCGACTCTGTAAAGCTGTCTCTTGATATACAGCCATACATCGCTATGCGGTGTATGGCTTTTTTTGTCAGCTTGTTCTCCTGGCAAGGCTCGGTTAACTTAAGTTACTCACCTTCAGACACAGACATTTTATGACCACGCTTTATTGGCACGACTACGAAACTTCCGGCATCGATCCCCGCTTTGACCGGCCCATGCAGTTTGCCGGTGTCCGCACAGACGAGGATCTGAACATCATCGGTGAGCCCCTGATGATTTACTGCAAGCCCGGTGGTGATTTTCTACCCCACCCGCAGGCGGCGCTGGTCACCGGCCTGACCCCACAGCAGGCAGAAAAAGAGGGGCTGACAGAGGCCGAATTCATCGCCCGCATTCATGACGAACTGGCCGAGCCCGGCACCTGTGGCGTCGGCTACAACAGTCTCCGCTTCGACGATGAGTTCACCCGCTTTACGCTGTTTCGTAATTTTTATGATGCCTATGCCCGTGAATGGCAGAATGGCAATTCACGCTGGGATATTATTGACATGGTGCGGCTGACCCGCGCCTTACGCCCTGAAGGCATGCATTGGCCCGATCGGGAGGATGGCAGACCCAGCTTTCGCCTGGAAGATCTGACCGCGGCCAATGGTATCGAGCACACCGGCGCGCATGATGCCCTGGCTGATGTCTACGCCACGATTGAGATGGCCAAACTCATCAAAAAGGCTCAGCCCAAGCTGTATGACTTTGTCTTCAATCATCGCCGCAAACATGATATCGCTCCACTGCTGAATCTGAACGAACGTAAACCGGTCATCCATGTCTCGCGTATGTACCCCGGTGACTATTGCGGTACTGCACTGGTGGTGCCGCTGGCCAAGGATCCGATCAATAACAACGGCATTATCGTTTATGACCTGCGACAGGATCCCAGCGATTTAATTGAACTGGATGCCGACACCCTGCGCGAAAGACTGTTTACCGCCAGTGCCGATCTGGAAGACGGCGCCAGCAGACCCGCCCTGAAAACCCTGCATATCAACAAATGTCCGGTGGTGGTCCCAGCCAGTACGCTGGATGATGAAGCCGCAGCACGTTTGCAGATTGATCGTGCAGCGCATGATAAACATCTGGCCATGCTTAATGCTGCTGGTGATTTAACCACCAAGCTGAATGCCATTTTTACCAAACCCGAGTTCGAACCGGTTGATGATCCGGATGCCAGTCTCTACAGCGGTGGTTTTTTCAGTGATAACGACAAGCGCAAGATGGAAGTCATCCGCAGTGCTGAACCGGAAATGCTCAAAACCCTGTCAATCCCGTTTGAAGACAGCCGCCTGCATGAACTGCTGTTTCGTTATCGCGCCCGTAACTGGCCCGAGACCCTGGATCCTGCCGAACAGGAAGTCTGGCTTCAATATCGTCAACAGCGTCTGGGGGATGAGGCACCAGACAACATTCTCAACCTGCCCCGCTTCGAGCAGGCTTTGGCAGAATGCCGTCAGCAACCACTCTCAGCAGAACAAACCGAAGTATTGAGTCAGTTGCAGGATTATGCTGATTCGCTGCGCAAAGAACTGACTATTTGATAGGTCTGCCAGCATTGACAGGGTATAATTAAGTCTTTGTTTTCAAAGCGTCCTTTTCCTGAACTGAATTTATGTCATCACAGCGCGATATTCTGCTGAGCACACTCAACGCCCGCTATATGCACACTGCATTTGGCCTGCGCTATCTCTATGCCAACCTGGGTGAACTACAGTCTGAGGCTGAGATCGTGGAATTTACCATTCAGGAAAGACCGCTCAATATGGCTGAGAAACTGCTCAGCTTCCAGCCCAGGATCATCGGTTTCAGTGTCTATATCTGGAATGTCGCCGAAATCCATGACACGGTCGCTTTAATCAAGCAGATAGCACCGGACATCATCATTGTGCTGGGCGGCCCTGAAGTCAGTCATCACCCGGATTTACCGGAAGTGTGTGAGCTGGCGGATTATGTCATTAGCGGTCAGGGCGAGCAGAGCTTCCGCCAGTTATGTGAGCAGGTTCTGGATGGTAGTGCTCCTGAAGCCAAACTGATTGAAGGCCAGCCGATGAAGCTGGATGAAATAGCGCTGCCTTATCGCTTTTATAACGACGAGGATATTCGTAACCGACTCATCTATGTCGAAGCCTCTCGTGGCTGTCCATTTAAATGCGAATTCTGTCTGTCAGCACTGGATAAAACAGCCACCCCTTTCCCGCTGGAAGCATTTCTGCAGGAAATGGATCAGCTCTGGCAGCGGGGCGTACGTAATTTCAAATTTATTGATCGCACCTTCAACCTCAAAGTCAGCACCAGCACCCGTATTCTGGAATTTTTCCTGGAACGGATGAGCGAGGATCTTTATCTGCATTTCGAACTGGTGCCGGACAATCTACCGGAAAAGCTCAAAGCGGTACTCAAGCAATTCCCGCCTCAGAGCCTGCAGTTTGAGATCGGTATTCAGACTTTTGATCCCGAAATTCAAACACGGATTAGTCGCAAACAGAATAACGACAAGACCCGCGACAACATACGCTGGCTGCGTGAACATACCGGCGCGCATCTGCATACCGACCTGATTTTCGGCCTGCCCGGCGATACACTGGATAATTTCGCCGACAGCTTTAATCAACTGGTCTCACTCAATCCACATGAAATTCAGTTAGGCATTCTTAAACGACTGCGCGGTGCGCCGCTCAACCGCCATAATGATCCCTATGATCTGCGCTTCAATCCACAGCCGCCCTACAACATTCTGTCGACCAGCAGCGTTGATTTCATGACTATGCAGCGGGTTAACCGCTTTGCCCGCTTCTGGGACATGATTGGCAACTCCGGTCGTTTTATCAATACGCTGCCACTGATACTGGGTGGGCAGCCGTTTAATCGCTTTATGCAGCTATCCGACAGGCTGTATGAACTGGCGGGTCAGAGTTACAAAATTAACCTGCGACGGTTGTTTGAAATGATATATGTGGTGATGACAGAAGAGTTGGGTATTGAGCCTGAACGGGTCAAAGCGCAGCTTAAACTGGATTATGCCCGTGCCAATATCAAGGGTGTGCCGGATTATGAAAAACTGCCCAGCCTGAGCAAGAAAACGAAAACCGGTGTCGCCAACAAAAGACAGATGCAGCACGCCTGAGCGTTCAGGGCTGACAGACGTGCTTCATCGTTCTGCAAAACTATAACGTTTTTCATTGCGAGTCCGCACCATTCAATATTCCAGGCCGGGACTGGATTGCTTCGCTATGCTCGCAATGACAGGCAAACTCGTTTTAAGTGAGAACCGCGCTGTTGATACTTCTTTTATCCAATCAGGCATTAAACAGATAAAATAACCTCCATGAATCAGTCAGACTTTGTACCCAGCCCCTGTATTCGCAAATGCGGACTTGATGAGCGCGAGATCTGTCGTGGCTGTTTCCGTTCGATTGATGAAATTATCGGCTGGGAATCAATGAACAGTGAGGAACGTCAGCAGACGCTGGACAACTGTCGTCAGCGTCGTGAAAAACGGGCGCGGCGTTAGGCTTTACACAATCAGCTTGGATAGTCTTTTAAACTCGGGATGGCTGGCATCTCCCAGCCATTCGAACAACACCGACTCAAGGTTGGTGATAACTGCACCGGCCAGCCGCATCCTTTGCAGGGCATTAAATTGATTACCCTTGGCACGCGAACTCACCGCATCCTCAATAATAAAGACTTCATAACCCTGTTTGAGCAAATCCAGCGCGGTCTGCAGAATACAGATGTGGGTTTCCATACCGGCCAGAAAGATTTGTTTACGGCCATGCTGTTTCAACGCGGCGCTAACAGCTTCAACTTTGGCTGAAGAGAAGTTGGTCTTCTCAATGACCGGTGAGCCCGCCGGCAGTCTCGCCAGTATCGGTGCCTCCAGCGGGCCCAGTCCTTTGGGATATTGTTCTGTCGCAATGACCGGTACGGACAGCGCTTCCGCAGCGGTCAACAACACTTCCACCTGCTCAACCACACGGTCCCGTACGCCTTTGGGCATCGCCGTGGTGAGTCGTTCCTGTATATCGATCACCATCAGCACACTGTTACTGCTGTCTGCAATCGACATATTGATTTCCATTTTATGCTCCCAGCCAGGTGTTGATCTGTTGTAAATCTTCAACCGTGACGATACCGGCGGCCTGTTTCAGACGCAAGGTATTGAGAATGTAGTCGTAACGTGAACGCGCATAATCGCGACGCGCACTGAAGAGATTACGACGGGCATTGAGCACGTCGACTGTGGTCCGTGTTCCCACTTCATAACCTGCCTGAGTTGATTCCAGCGCCTTTTCGTTGGAGACCACGGCCTGTTTTAGAGCCTGCACCCGGCTGATACCGGAAATCACCCCGTTAAAAGATTCACGGGTCTGACGGGTCACAAAACGACGCTGCTGTTCTTCATTCTGCATCGCTTCATCCAGTCGGTAGCTGGCCTCGCGGGTGCGCGAGACAACCGCCCCGCCTTCATAAATGGGTATATTCAATTGAATACCGATGACATCGGTGTGGGTTTTGCTGCTGCCACTGAAGTTACCGTCGCTTTGCGAGTCGTAATTCTTCTGGGCCACCAGATCGAGACTGGGGTAGTGTCCGCTTTTCTGCAGTTCGATGTTCTGCTCAGCGGTATTGACGTTAGCCCGCGCCACCATGATTGACGGGTTCTGTGCCAGCGCCGTTTCGCTCCAATCATTGATACTGGCAGGCTCAGGACTCACCAGCGGGGATTCCTCTTCCAGCTCGGCAAGATCATCAACATATTTGCCGGTGGTCTCACGCAGTTGTTCATTCGCATTGGCAAGCGCATTTTCTGCTTCAATCACGGCGGCGCTGGCTAAATCGAAGGCCGCCTGGGCTTCAGTGACGTCGGTAATGGTCGCCATACCGACATCAAAGCGTTGCTGAATCTGCTCCAGTTGTTTGGCAATCGCTTCTTTTTCGGCGAGAGCAAAGGTCAGGTCATCCTCAGCGCCAAGCACGGCAAAATAACGCTCGGCTACTCTCAGAATCAGAGACTGCTCAGCCACTGCATAACTCGCCGTGGCACCATCAATCGCGATTTCAGCCTGGTTCTTCTGAACGAAGTTCTCACGCCGATAAATGGGCTGAACCAGGCTTAAAGTGTAACCATGATTGTTGTAGTCGGTCTGACCACCAAAATTCTGTGCTGAAGCATCCACCCAGGTTTTATTGGTGGTGGCGCTTAAATCTACCTGTGGCAGAAAATTAGCCATAGCCTGATCATCCAGTTCACCAACCGCAAGACGGGAAGCCGCCTCCGCCAGCAGTTGCGGGTCACTTTTCAGTGACAGACTAAATACATCCATCAGATCTTCAGCCCAGACCTGGGGTGACATAATGGCTGATACCAGCACGGCGCTTAGAGCGAGTCTTTTCATCTTCCTTCCTTAGGCATTGCGATGTTTGAGCACGTCTGTCTTTTCAAAAGCTGTTATAAATCACCGCTTTTCAACAAACCGACCAGTCGGTATGTTAGCTGGAAATCTTAATATAGCCAAACCCAAAAACAGTTTTTCTGACGATGACAGTGCGGACTGCCAGCAAAAGTGACTGTTGCCTCAGTAGACCGTCATGCTGGTGTCAACCTGACTGGCCCAGTCATTCATGCCGCCATCCAAGTTAATGACGTCATTGAAGCCGACATGTTCCATAAACTGACCGACCTGCGCACTGCGTTTACCACTGCGGCAAATCAGCACCACGCTCTGATCCTTATAGGAAGCAAACTCTTCCAGGCGGCCCGGAATATCATTCATCGGAATATGCACTGCCCCCTCAATCACACCGTTAGCCAGTTCATGGGGCTCACGTACATCGATCAACAAGGGTTTAACACCACTTTGCAGCAGTGCCTGCAGCTCGGTTGCACTCATTTGTTTCATGGCTTTTCTCAGTCTTTCAGAATTCAAATTCAGCTTTGGGTTCAGCGTGGATCATGGCTGGAATCACGGTCTCAAACAGAGATTTTGTCTGCCATTCCCGTTCGCTGATTCGCTGTATCAATTGTACCGACATCGCCGGCGTCTTGCCGACCACTGCCAGCAGGCGTCCCCCGATCTTCAACTGGTTGAGATATTCATCAGGTACCGTTAACACGGCTGCGGTCATGATGATCGCATCAACTCGTTCAGGCAACGGCCAGGCTCTGGCGGCATCACCCACATGAAACTCGACATTATGAATGTCCAGCTCCAGCAAGCGGTCCTGTGCTTCAACTGACAGCTCTTCGAAGTATTCGACCGTGATGACTTTCGCAGCAAGCCTAGTCAGTAAAGCGGTGAAATAACCGGACCCCGTGCCGATCTCAAGTACAGTCTCATCGGGCTGCAATGCGAGTGCCTGCAGCATGCGCCCTTCCACCATAGGTGGCAACAGAGTCTGACCACAGCCTATCGGTAGTTGAACATCGGCGTAAGCAAGCCCTTGAAGCGCTGGATCCAGAAATTTCTCGCGGGGGATATTCGACATTGCTGCCAGCACCCTGGCATCAGCGACTTCATTGGGCCGCAGCTGTTGATTGACCATGTTGGCATGGGCTAGATCTGGCTCAGACACTGACGACTCCTGTGCTCATACATATAGCGTGACGAAAAGCTAGGATAAGTGCTTTCTTATATAGCTGCAAGCCTTGATAAGAATGGATATACAGCCGTTATTCAGACAGACTGCAATAAACGGATTGAATAACCAGACCCGATCTTAAAAACCCGTTTTCAGGACTTTTTACCTGTCACCCGATGGAACAGCGGTTCGTGCACTGATTCGCGTGAAAAACGCCAGCAGGCAATCACGATAGCCAAGACCGAGAAGCTAGCCAGAACCGCAATATCTGTCACGATAGAAAAATCACTTTCTGCCGCGGGTACCGCATGTTTCATCAGATCCACGCCGTAGCTGAACGGGTTAATCAGCACCACATACTTGAGCAGTTCGGGGAGTTGAGACACTGGATATAAGGCCCCGCTCAGGAAGAACAACGGGAAGATAAAGAAATTCATAATCACTGCAAAATTATCCAGCGTCTTCGACCAGGCCGCGATAAGACCGCCGATTGCAGCACAGCACACCGCTGTGGCAAAAGCCGGGATTAGTAGTAACAGGGCAATATCCCATTGAATCAGGCCTATCAGCACCAGAATCACCAGCAGCATGAGTGCCTGTACCATCGCGGTAATCGTCGCTGCAATCAACTTGGCGATGACTATCCAGTAATGCTCGATGGGTGCAATCATCATCATCCGCATCACGCCGAATTCTTTGTCATACACCAGCGTTAAAGCCGACAGTAAAGCGGCAAACAGCAGGGTCATGGCGACAATACCGGGAACCAGAAAACCGAGGTAACCTTCCTGCTGACTGCCCTGCAGCATGCTACCGACACCGCTGCCGATAACCAGCAGCCAGATCAGCGGCCTGACCATGCTACTGATAAGCCGTCCACGCTGACGAAAGACTTTGCTTAATTCACGTCCGGCAACAGCTTTCACGGCCAACCAGTTCTTCATGTGACCACTCCGGTTTCAGGTGGACACACCGTCCACAGATATACGTCATTCAAATTAGGTTTGCGCCATTGCAGTGAAATCACGGCATCGCCCAGTGAGTGCTGCAACTGGGTGAAATCGACGTTTTTGTCTTTAACCCGATAAGTCAGATGTTCATCTTCCCAGATGGGCTGACCGAACTCAGGGCTTAATGCCTTGTTCACAGCCTCGGTATCAGCACAATCAATCTCGAGAATAAAGGCTGCAAGATCCCGAATCAGCGCGTTCGGGGCACCACCATATTGCAATTCACCTTTCTGAATAAAATCGACACGGTCACAGGCGACGGCTTCTTCCAGATAATGGGTAGTGAGGAACACGGTCATACCCTCTTCTTTGCGCAGCTGTTCGACAAAGCGCCAGATCGCACGCCGGTTTGGCAAATCGAGACCGATGGTGGGTTCGTCAAGAAACAGGACTTTGGGCTTATGTAACACGCCGCGGGCAATATCCACCGCCCGGCGCTGACCACCGGATAAGGCAACCAGCTTCATATGCCGTTTTTTCTGGAGACCGAATATCGACAGCAGTTCATCAATACGTTCATTGGCCTGGGCAGGTTTCAGGTTGTATAGCGCCGCCGCAAACTGCAGGTTTTCATCGACCGTCATCATCCGGTCGAGTGCGGAATCCTGAAATACCAGCCCCACGCTTCCGCGAATGGCCACCGGCTGTTCCGCTACCGACTTATCCGCGATAAAGGCCTCACCTGAAGTCGGCGACGTCATCGTGGTCAGCATATGAATGGTGGTACTTTTACCAGCCCCATTCGGGCCAAGCAAACCATAAAACTGGCCGGGTTGTATCGTTAAATCGAGCTTATTAACAGCAACGGCCTGACCATAGCGTTTGGTCAGGCCGTTGGCGCGTATCGCAAATTTAGGAGCCACAGATTTCTTTTGAGTTTTTCGGGTTTCTGAATACTAAAGGTTTGGCTTCCTGAGCGGGCTTGGCAGCT
Source organism: Methylophaga sp. (assembly GCA_014762585.1). GTDB lineage: Bacteria > Pseudomonadota > Gammaproteobacteria > Nitrosococcales > Methylophagaceae > Methylophaga. The sequence continues at coordinate 3,727 of JABURN010000260.1, read as the reverse complement.
TCCTCACGACCGCGTTCAATCGCTTCCAGTATCAGGTGATGATCCGGAGACTTGCTACAAACCGGATCAGCCATCGCCGGATCACCGGTCAGCATGTAAGCCTGGCAGCGGCAACCGCCGAAGTCTTTGAAACGTTCATCACAGCTACGGCAAGGCTCTTTCATCCAGTCAAAGCCACGGAAGCGGTTAAAGTCGTTGGAGTCTTCCCAGATTTCCCTGATGCTCAAGTCACGCACATTGGGCAGTTCCATGCCGGGCAGGTCGCGTGCAGCATGACACGGCAGCGCAGTGCCATCCGGTGTCACTGTCAGGAAGACGTTACCCCAGCCGTTCATACAGGCTTTAGGCCGTTCTTCATAGTAGTCGGGCACGACGTAGTAGATCTTCATATTGCCCTTCTGCTCTTCCTGATAGCGGTGAGCAATGGCTTCAGCGCGCTCCAGTTGCTCTTTCATTGGCAACAATTGGTCGCGGTTGTGCATCGCCCAGCCGTAATACTGGGTGGTAGCCAGTTCAACATAGTCGGCATCAAGATTGATCGCCAAATCCAGAATATCTTCAATCTGGTCGATATTTTGGCGATGTGTAACAAAACACAGCACCATCGGATAGCCCGCCGCTTTAACGGCTTTAGCCATTTCGATTTTATGCTGGAATGCATCAGTACCGGCGATCAGGTTGTTGAGATCTTCGGAGCTGGCCTGGAAGCTGACCTGAATGTGATCGAGACCAGCATCCTTGAACGCCTGTGCCTTGGACGCATCCAGACCGATACCGGATGTAATCAGGTTGGTGTAGAACCCAAGGTTGCGGGCTTCCTGAATCAACTCGATGATATCGGGACGCGCCAGTGGCTCGCCACCAGACAGACCCAACTGGGTCGCCCCCATTGCCCGCGCCTGCTTGAAAACGTTGATCCATTCTTCAGTGGTCAGTTCGCTCTTAATGTTGGCGAAATCCATCGGGTTGGAACAATACGGACACTGCAACGGACAGGCATAGGTGAGCTCAGCCAGCAGCCACAAAGGCTGACGGATGTTGTTACGGGCATTGAGGCCCATTTCGCCACCGGTGCTGCCCGGGGCTTTATTCTGCTCTGATCCAGTCGTTGTCATGAGCTTCCTCCAAAAACTGATAGACGTCATCGTCCAAATCGGCGCCGTTGAAGGCAGCCTTCAATTCAGCGATGAGTTCGCCTACGGTTTGTTTTTTCTCGCTGACACGCTTCAGAATTTCACCGGCGGCCGGATTCAGCTTTACCATACCTTCTGGGTAAAGCAGAACATAACAGTCCTGGGCCGGCTCCCACTGGAAGCGATAACCCAGTGCCAGAACCGGCACTGAGTCAGCATTAAATGTTCGTTCGGTCATTTTTGAACTTCCACGTCCATGCAATAAGGTGGACGGTTTTCGATATAAGCCATCCACATGGCATCCAGCATCGTCCAGAGGATATCGAGTTTGAACTGCAGCAAATCGACGGCCCGTTGCTGTTTCTCGCGGGTGTCGCAGTAGTCGAGTGTGATCTGCAGACCATGCTCAACATCCCGTCTGGCCTCGCTCAGACGCTTACGGAAATAACGGTAGCCACGCTCGTCAATCCAGGGATAAAGCTCCGGCCAGTTGTCGAGACGGGCCTGGTGAATTTTCGGCGCAAACAGTTCTGTCAGTGAGGAACCGGCTGCTTCCTGCCAGGGTGCCCGGCGGGCAAAATTGACGTAAGCGTCAATCGCGAATCTCACACCTGGTAAGACATGTTCGTATGACCAGAGTTCTTCCCGTGTCAGGCCAACGGATTCCCCCAGTTGCAGCCAGGCTTCGATACCCCCTTCCTGACCTTCATAACCATCATGATCCAGAATGCGCTGTACCCAGTGTTTGCGCACTTCAGCATCTTCACAGTTAGCCATGATCGCCGCATCCTTGATGGGAATGGCAGTCTGGTAGTAGAAACGGTTGGCAACCCAGCCCTGAACCTGTTTCTGGTTCAGCTTGCCCGTGTGCATCAACTTATGAAAAGGATGGTTGATGTGATACAGCGCTTCTTTATCGCGCAGTTTCTGTTCAAATTCTTCACGGGACCATGGGGCGGGTTTGTCTGACATTCTCTCTTCCTCTCTCTAATCTGATGGCAGTAATTACAGTTCGATATCCATGCCGTCGAAGGCGACTTCGATACCGGCTTTATTCAGAATCTGCCGTTGTTCCGACTCTTCGTTGAGGATCGGATTGGTGTTATTAATATGAATCAGAATCTTGCGTGGCTTCTGCATCGCATTGAGCAGGCTCATAATGCCGCCTTCACTGGACTGATCCAGGTGTCCCATTTCCTGGGCACGCTTGTCACTGATGCCTTCATTGGACATCTCATCATCGGTCCATACAGTGCCATCAACCAGTACCGCATCAGCATTGCTCATGTATTCCAGCACATGGGGCTCAGCGACGCCGAGGCCCGGGGCATAAAACAGATTTTTACCGGTACGGGTATCTTCAATCTTCATCCCGATATTGTCTCCCGGCACCGTGTTATGGCGGTGGGGTGAATATGGCGGCGCTTCGCTTTTCAGCGGTACCGCAGTGAAAATCAGGCCTTCGGCACTGGGAATGGTAAATGATGACTGATCGGTCGCGATTTCATGGTGATTGATGCCACGGAAATGACCCAGAATGTTAAAAACCGGAAAACCGGTGGTCAGATCTTCATAAACGGCCTTGGTGGTGTACACCTCCCAGGGCTTGTTATGTTCACGCAGCGTCAGCATACCGGTGCTGTGATCAATCTGGGCATCTGTAATGACAATCGCTGTGATCGCAGTATCACGCACTTCCCGTGCTGGCTGCAGCGCTGGGAAATCGTCCAGTTGCTTTTTGATGTCCGGGGAAGTGTTAAACAGGATCCAGTCCTTGCCATCAGCGCTGACCGCAATGGAAGATTGAGTGCGGGGGCTGGCTTTGATGGTGCCCTCTCTGACGCCTTTACAATTGGCGCAGTTACAGTTCCACTGCGGGAAGCCGCCACCGGCACCGGATCCAAGTACGTGTATAAACATAAATGCCTCTATCTATCTGCTAAACCGAATCACACTCGGTGAATGGGATTGGGTTTAACGTTGCCCGGGGCCCCGAAAGGCCCCGAGCATACATCAATAACCGCTATTAACGGTTGCAGATGTACATGGTTACTTCAAAACCAAAACGCATATCTGAGTATTCAGGTTTAGTCCACATAGTTATATCCTCTCTAAAATTTTTTAGAAACTTTGGCCACCCGACCCATTCGGGTGACGGTTAAATGCTACACAGCTATCATCTAAGCGACGTCAGGATTCCCCGCCTTGCCGTTCAGGATTTTCCTGATTTGCTACGGAAGCTGAAAACAAGTTGCAGCGCGGGTTTTGAAGTATAAACCCCATGTTGGTTCAGGTATTTATCTTCGATCGGCGGGAAATTTTTCTCTGTAGTGAAAGGGAAAAAACACCCTGTTTGTTGGGCTGTTTTACTCAAGTTTTTTTGCAGCCAGTTCAATATACTATGCCACTGATATAGACATCAGCTTATATCTCTCTCGTTTGGCACTCGCATTCCCGATGCCAAAGCTTTTTTAGCCGGGCTTCTGCCCGGCTTTTTTTTGCATAAAAAAAGACCCGACATCTTACGATGCCGGGCCTTTCTCAGACTTGTTAGATTAATTGCTTAATCTATTTGGGTCTTGGTCTTACAGGCT
>JABURN010000004.1 GCA_014762585.1 Methylophaga sp. | reverse complement strand
TTCTTGTGTCGTCAGCTTGTGTCGTCATGGCATCGATGTATTACACGAACAGGCCAGTACCCCTTTTGATTTGGTGATGCTAGTCAGAATGCTGCCGGTCATGGAGGGCTGGGAGGTACTTAAGCAGATACAGGCGCAGGGAACGGCACCGCCCGTGTTGTTACTGACTGCCAAAGCGAGCATCGAGGACCGGGTTACCGGGCTGGAAGCCGGTGCTGATGATTACCTGGTGAAACCCTTTGCTTTTGCCGAACTGCTTGCCCGTATCAGAACATTACTCAGGCGCGGCCAGCAGCCGATTGCAGAGTCAGTTTTGACACTCGCTGATCTGGAAATCGATCTGATCGGACGCCGGGTCTATCGCGGCGGTCAACAAATCCGGCTCACCGCCAAAGAATTTGCCTTGCTGGAATTGCTGGTAAGGCATCAGGGTCAGGTCCTGCCCCGCTCCATGATTGCCTCCATGGTGTGGGATATTAACTTTGACAGTGACACCAATGTCATTGATGTGGCAATTCGTCGATTACGTTCCAAGGTCGATGAAGGCTATGAACTGAAATTAATTCATACTGTTCGGGGCATGGGCTATGTCTGTGATGCAACAAGCCAGGACTAAATTCAAATCCTTATCGCTGGCTGCCAGACAAACCCTGTTGTTTGCGCTGATTATGTTGATTGTAATCAGCGGTCTGGGCTTGTTTGTTGAAACGGCTATTCGCCACCATTTCAAAGTCGGTGACAATGCCGAGTTAGAGGCGATTATCAAGCGGGTTGAAATCACCCTGGAACAGGGAGGTGACAATCTGACTCAGCGTTTCGAAGATATTCTTATTGGGCATCATCATCCTCTGCTGCTGGTAAGCGATGCCCAGGGGCACAGGGTTTACCTGAGTGATCCTGACGCTGCTGAGTTATTGCGCTGGCAGGCTGACGTCGCGGAGCAGCCCGTCACGCTGGAAACGGCGGATAAAAGACATTATCGGCTTCGCTATCAAGGTTTTGAGACCGCAAGCGGACAGTCATTTCATATTACTGCAGCCATCGCGATTGATTATCACCTCAGCTTCCTGCAGCAGTTCAATCAGAGTCTGTGGCTGATTCTGTTAGCCGCGATTGTCATGTCCACAGTGCTGGGTTGGTTGGCGATTCGCTATTCATTACGACCGCTCTCGGCCATCGTGAAAAAGATTCGTAATCTGTCCGTATCGCAATTGAATGATCCGCTCGACACCAACCAGGTCCCCAGAGAACTGGCTCAGCTATCAAACTCTCTGAATGCCATGATGAGACGCATTGATGACGCTTTTCAGCATCTGGCCGATTATTCCTCAGATATCGCTCATGAACTGCGGACACCGGTAACTTCCTTAATGACCCAGACTCAGGTGGCGCTGAGTGCTGACAGAAGCTCCGATGAATACCGTGAGGTGCTCTATTCCAGCATGGAAGAGTTACAGCGCATGAGTCAGATGATCGCCGATATGCTATTTCTGGCACAGACGGACAATACACAGCAGTTACCAGAACCCGAAAATATCTGTCTAAGAAGCGAAATAGGAAGCCTGATTGAATTCTACAGTCTGAGCGCCGCAGAACGAGAGATATTGTTGACCTACCAGGGAGACGCTCAGATAAGAGCTAACCGATTGATGTTACGCCGTGCTGTCGGCAACCTACTGACAAATGCCATCAAGCATGCTCATAAAAACACTGAAGTGAAGGTGCTGATTGAGTCTACGCCATCACATGCAATCATTCATGTTATCAACACTGGTGACCTTATTCCGGTTGAAGATCAGGGTAAAATTTTTGACCGTTTTTATAGAGCCAGGGACAGGGATGACCGCGGATCTGGCCTTGGTCTTGCCCTGGTGAAATCAATCGCAAAGGCACATCATGGCGAGATCACTGTAAACTCTGATGAGCATAGAACGCAGTTTTCCCTGTATCTTCCCTTTGAGAAAGATCAATAATAAGTTGCTCTTGTATTCAATCATGGCTCAGCCAACGGTTTTTAAAGACTCAAATTCCATAAACTGCTTCAGAGGCATTGGCTTAGCAATAAAATAACCTTGTGCAAAATCACAGCCGGCCTTTCTGAGAATGTTCATCTGCTCAGCATTCTCGACTCCCTCAGCCACCACCGAAATGTTCAATTTTTTTGACATCGCAACAATAGCTTCTACCAACGCCAAATCGCGACCACTTTTTGTGATGTTATTAATGAACGTTTTGTCAATTTTCAGAAAGTCTGCATCATACCTTTGTATGTAAGCCAAAGACGAATAGCCCGTACCGAAATCATCAATCGCAATATTCATCCCTGCTTGTCGCAATTTAGCCAGATTATCCGACACGAAATTATTCGGCTCCAGAATGACTCGCTCAGTGATTTCCATGCAGAAATAACCTGGTTTCACTCGATGTACTTCAGCCTGTTCGATAAATTTCTCAAACTGCAAATTGGTTTCATGAAACTGACGTGCGGATAGATTGATAAAAATCTTTTCTAGAAATTGAAGTTGTTCCAGATAGCTCGAAACATCATCAATGACTCTCGCAAAAACCCAATCTCCTAACTGTATGATGGCACCGGTGTCTTCTGCGACAGATATGAATTCTGCCGTAGGTAAATAGCCTTTTTCAGGGTGATTGAGACGAATTAATGCTTCGGCGAATTTGGCTTTGTTGCTATCGAGATCAATAATTGGTTGGTACCAAAGCTCAAGATAGTTGTTTTCCAGTGCATCCAGTATGTCTTCATGCATTGACATTCTTCGGGTGCTATTTTCCTGTAATTCACTGCTGTAGAAGCGATACGTGCCCCTTCCAGCGTGTTTTGCTGAATACATGGCAAGGTCAGCATCTCTAATGAGTTTTTCAGAATCATTTTCATCATTTGGATACAGACTGACACCAATGGAACAACCAAGACGTATCGATTTCTTGTTGATTTTGATGGGTTGTTGTATCTCGCGAAGCAGCTTGGAGCAGATATTGTCGATGGTTCTCTGATGCGTCAACTGCGTGATAATTACATTAAACTCATCACCACCAAAGCGACCTGCCACATCAAATTTACGTATCGATGATTTAATGCGGTCTGCGACAGCCACTATCACTTTGTCGCCAAAACTGTGACCTTCGGTGTCATTGATATGTTTAAAGTCGTCCAGATCAATCATCAGCACCGCCAGTGATGTTTGATTGCGCTGGGTACGTTCGATCTCTCTCTCCAAAGCAGATTGAAACTGTACCCGGTTGGCCAGTCCTGTCAGTGGATCAATGTTGGCTTGCTGCCAAATCAGAGTTGCCTGCTTTTTCTTTTCAGTGATATCACGATTACTCTCTCGTCGACCGGAAAACTCGCCATCTTCATCGAAGGTTGACTGAAAAATCTGACTGATCCAGATTTGTTCACCATTCTTTTTCTCAATCAGAAATTCGATATCCCCTATGCCATCAGATGGCTGGATAGTCTTGAAATGTTTTAGCACTTCATCAGACTGTCCGGACGCAAGCAAATCAGAGACTTTTAAACGTCCTGAGGTGAAATCCTCCTCACAATAGCCGGTGAATTCATGACAAGCAGGATTGGTATAAATCACATCACCATTCGGTGAATGCCAGAGTTCCCAACCTGAAGTGAAGTCAGCAATTGCACGAAACTTTTTTTCACTTTGCTCAAACATCTCAGCCTTCTCAGACAGTGCGAGTTCAAGTGTTCGGCTATTGTTTAATTCCTTGCTGAGTGCTTGATAACTTTTATACAAACTAATAAAAAGACCAATAAGAACAATGCAATAGCTTGCTTTCTTGAGCAAATGCGCAAGATTGAAAGCACTATCGTTGACTTCATGCGAAAATGGCATGAAAGCGGTTTGTGTCATCAGACTCACTATCAAAAACAGCACCACCCAATGATCAAAATTATGTGTTTTCCAGTGTCCAGCCATCAGATGGGCAATCAATGACAAGATGAAGAACAAACCGGGTATGAGCTCAAAAGGTCTGGCTACAAAGTTATCTTTACTTGATATCTCAGGTAGTGGGAACCACGCAAATAACAAGAAAAAAGTCAGTGTCATTAAAAACGTAACTAAGTAAACGTTTTGTGGTGAGACATTAGACTCTGTTTGCTGGGCTTTTCTAAGAACAAATGCAGCGTGAATGAGAATAAAAAATGACAGGAAAAATCTAGAGGCACTCCAACTCCATGGAACGAGATCGGCATACTGGGTCGGCATATATACAAGGAAGAAACTGGATGTGACCAGGGCGTGATAACCATCCAAGAAAGCGGTGCCCACAAAACCCGCACCAATATATAGATATTGCGTTTCTGATCTGCCGTAATAGCGGATAAGTGACAGTATGCCTACAGTCAAGGCCAAAATAGTGGCGATCGTTTCCATGAGTGTGTGCAGCTCAATACTGCCATGCCAGTCATATCGAGTGCTAAATACAGACAATAACAACAGCAAAAGCACAACACTGGTGTACTGAATAATTTTTGATGTAAGTAGTTGTTTTTTCCTCACAATAGCTTCTTCATTGTTAGAGTGATAGTGGCCGTATTCGCATATACTCAATCAATCTGGGATTGATTTCACGATCAGCTTCTCTATCTCATCCAGCGCTTTTGGCTTACTAAAAAAGTAACCTTGGAAACATCGGCAGCCAAGGGTTTTCAATACTGAGAGCTGTGATTCTGTCTCCACGCCTTCTGCAACCACGTCCAGCTCAAGACTGTCTGCTAGCTTGATAATCGTGTCAACGATGGCATTCGCACTCTGACTCTCATTGACTCCCCTGACAAATGACTGGTCGATCTTGAGTTCCTCAATTGGGAGTGATTGCAAATACGAAAGTGATGAATAGCCAGTGCCAAAGTCATCAAGAGAGATATTTAACCCAAGCTTTCTCAATTCATCCATGACTTTAACTGTGAGCGGAAGGTCATCGGCCAATGTGCTCTCGGTGAGTTCCAGCTTGAGTAAACTGTGTTCGAAGTAATACCTCGAGAGAATGCTATGCACGGCTTCAACAAAGTGTTCGCTTTTAAATTGTCTGACGCTGATGTTAAGAGAAATAGAAATGTTGTTAAGCCCTTCCAGTTGTGACCATTTTTCCAGCGTTTCACAGACCTTAACCAGGGTCCAGTCACCAATAGAAAGGATTAGTGCCGCTTCTTCAGCAATAGGTATGAACTCACCCGGTGACACCGCTCCCAAGCTTGGATTATGCCATCTGAGCAGCGCTTCACAGCCCACCACTTGACCATTTGAAAGGCATTGAGGTTGGTAGAAAAGCGTCAATTCGTCGTTTTCCTGTGCACGGCGAAGATGTGTCTCCAGTGAGGCTTTTCTTATCACATTACGTTGCAGTTCTTCATCAAAAAACTGGATATTATTCTTTCCATGCTTTTTGGCCAGGTGCATCGCCAAGTCAGCCTGTTTAATCGTGTCAGCTACGGTGGCCTCCATTCCGGCAACAGTGATTCCGATACTGCAAGAACTGAAGATTTCCTCGTCATGAAGTTTATAGACTTGGCTGATCTTACTCATGATTTTCTCAGCCAGCGCCCGGCCATGCTCAATGATAAGACTGTCAGACATTACTTCGCTGGCAGTTACTACCACAAATTCGTCAGCACCAAAACGCGCAACGAAGTTTTCATACTGCGCCACATTGACAAGCCGCTCAGTCAGCATCGTGAGCAATAGATCACCCATGAAGTGCCCATAACTGTCATTGACGTTCTTGAAATTATCCAGATCCAGAATCATCAGACAGAATCGCTCGTCTTCACCCTCTATATCGTTAATTTGCTTATCCAGGTGATTCTCCAAAAGGACACGATTGGGCAATCCCGTCAGCGCATCATAGTAGGCAATCGTTTTGATTTCCTGTTCTGCCTTTTTACGACGGGTTATGTCTGTGTTGATGGTAAAAAACTCAGCGGGCTCGCTGAGCTCATTTCTGACAAGTGTCCAGTGAGAGTCTACAACTATCGTCGTACCATCTCTCTTTAGCTGTTCTACCTCTCCTCTCCATTCCTCTCTCTTGAGGCAAATATTTATAGAGTCAGCAAAGTCCTGCTCATTGGCATACATCATCTTCTCAATGTTACCGTTGAATGCTTCATCGGCAGTCCATCCATAGAGTTCTTCAGCGCTCTTATTCCAGTATTTGATGCTGCCATCAATTTTACGAACGATGATGGCATCGTGCGCTTTGTCGAGAAGCGAAGCTTGCTCTCTGAGTTTCTCAAGAAGGCTATTTTTTTCCGTTTCGATGATTTTCTTGTCAGTGATGTCTACCTGAATGCCGGAGACCCTGGTTGGCTGTCCGAGGTCATCATGAAAAACGGTGCCCTTTGACCATAGCCAGTGCACCGATTTATCAGGCCATACAACCCGGAATTCAACATCATAATCCCCACCCTCTCTCAGTGCAGATTGAAAAGCTTGATCCACGAGTGTTTTATCCTCAGGATAAACGTGTGATAGGAATTTCTCATAACTCCAATCATCTACTGCTTCACTGTAACCGAAACACTGATCATGTCTTAGTGAACGTCGGGTTGTATTCGTGATCAGATCTAAGTCCCAGTCGCCGATCTTGGCAGAATCCAGTGCAAACCTTCTTCTCAACTCGCTCTCTTTTATCGAGCGCTCAGCCTCCAGCTTCTCGAGAATATCCTGCACAAAAAGACATAAATAAGCCTTACCGGCAAATTCAACGTAGTTAATGAAAATCTCAACTGGTATTTCGAGGTCGGCTTTTGTTCGAAGATATCCCCTTAAAAAGTGTGATTTTGTATCACGAGCCTGTTGCCAGATTTCTGACCATGCAGCATCCTGTACCAGCAGTATTTTCTGTATAGATTTGTTTTGTAATTCATCACTGCTGTAACCTGTCTGCTTAGCAGCAAAGGCGTTATAGCTGGATATCCTGAGATCAGCATCAATCCAGAAAATATCCTGTGATACCTGATCAAGACAATATTGCGTAAACTCGAGGCTGCTGAATAATTTCTTGGTTTGTGTGACATCCTGCGCCACTGCAAAGTGAATTTTTGTCCCCTCCTTGCTCTGTCCCAACGGTACCATTTTGATATCCCATATGAGCTTTTCTCCTGCTTTGGTATAAATTTCCTGCTCACCATAGTTAAACTTGTGATCACGAATATAGTTGTGTCTGATTTTGGCAAGTATTTCCTCAGCTTTATGCCGATAAAGAAGCCGAGTCCAATCTTCAATGGTTTTCAGCTCATCATGGGTATAGCCAGTCAGTTCAAACGTTTTCTCACTTATCGCCAGAATCTCACCTTTTTCATTATGAATAACGAGAGGGTTTGGAGAGTTCTGAATGGCAGATTTGGCACGTTTCTCCGAGGCCATAAGTTGTTGCTGACTGGCCGTTTCTTCAGAAATAAGTTTTGGTAACCAGAATCGTAAGAGAAGAAAAAGAACCAATAATGCAGCAGCGAGGTTGAGCAGCTTCGGAATAATTAATAACTTCGGATTGGATAAAACCTGATACAGGGAAGCGTTCAGGTGACCATACAAAGAAGAGAAATAAACACCAAAATAAGTCGATTCAATCAGTGTTCTGAAAGCATCGATAGCAAGTATCAATAGGAGTACTTTAATTGCTCTACTGACTGACTCTAATTTGTTTAATTTGACTACGTAGAGAAGTAGTATCAGAAACCACACCAATGAGAGAGCGATGTAGACCAGAGGCGTGAGATTATCAAAACTCATGTTTTTGAACTTGCGATATCATCAGGGCTTTGCAATATTTGCCACTCCCATTTCTGTTTTGCGGTGAGAGCCTCTTATCAATTGTTATAACACAAACAAAAGCCTGTTTAGTAGTGGGCAACACAATTGCTCCACTTTGCCCTGCAGAGAGTGAATTCAGGCCTTATAACTGGAGTCTTGCTTCTCCAAGCGTTTGACCACGCATAAGAAAACAATGCCAATAGCCATTGCCAGGGACGCCAGCCACAGGGAACCAGAATAACTCCCCGATACTGTTGCAATGAATCCAGAGATAGCTGGTACAGTGATTTGCGCCACGCTATAACTTATAGTCAGCTTGGCCATGGCTTTGGCCGGATTGTGGGGAAACTTATGACCGATAAAGACCAGCATCAGGCTGACGACACCGGCAAAAGTCCCGCCGAACAGAATCGCCCCCAGCATATTCAGCCAGAGGCTGTTAGTGAGGGCCGGAATAATGATCGACACCAGCATAATGCTGTAACTCGCGATTAAAGCGCTGGTCTCCCCCAGACGGTGGGAGATTTTGTCCCAGACCACACAGGACGGTACCGCGGTTAGGCCCAGGATTACCCAGATCCAGTCACCCCAGCCCACCAGAGCCGGCATATGTTCCAGAATCGCCACAATAAAGGTGGCACTGACTACGTAGCCGACACCGGCACAGAAATACGCCGCAATCATCAGATTCATCCAGCTTCTGGATGGTGGTTTGAACTGACTGTCATGCTGCTCAGCTTGTTTGACCGGCGCTGGCATCCAGCGCCAGGCTGGTATAAAAAACACCAGACCGAATATACCCATCACAATCCATTGCAGCGCCCAGTCAAGGTGATGGTTCATCCAGACAATGGCCATGCCCGGAATCGCAATACCCAGCCCCAGCCCAGAGAAGTGCAGACCCAGGTTGCCTCGGAACTGATGACGTTTCAGCCAACTCATCACAAATCCCGCTGCGAGAATAATGCCGGCGGTGCTGGATAATCCGGCAATCAGTCTGAACAGGCTCCATAAAACCACATGGGTAGTCATACCCATAGCGATGGTGCTTAGCACAGCCAGGATCAAATTGAGCCTGTAGAGTTTGAATTTAAGCTCCAGATCACTGATCCAGGCAATCAGGATGACACCGAGCAGATAACCACTGTAATTAAAAGTGGCCAGCCAACCACCGGCCAGGGTTGATAGCCCTGCCTGTTCCAGCATTAATGGCAGAAACGGTGTGTAGGCGAAACGGGCAATGCCAACGGTCAGAATCAGGGCACTGATACCGGCAATGATGACTTTCAGTCTGCTTAACTCGGGTGATGTTTTCATCAGGTCCTGTGATGATTTTGTATGCCCATTATCATAGCGAGTGGCCTCACTCTGGCAAAAGAAATGTTTAACCCAGTGCTATCAGGTTCATTCTGCAAACAACTGCCAGCATATTGATTAAACAGAATTATTGCTACCAGCCTTCACCCATAACCCCTGGGTTTCTATCACTTCATAACGGGCCCACTGGCGAAAGCTTTCACGATCACAGTAACCAGTTTCATATAAATTTTGTCCTGCTACCGTTTTGTAGATAATCAGATCCCGGCCAGGCTTTTGACTGTCTGCGGCATCAATCACCTGGCGCACGTTCCACAGGCTGCCGATATTGCCATTACTGTAGTATCGCCCCTGCTCAATCGCTGCCGGGTGACTGATACTGAGCTGGGCATGCTGCCTCGCCTTTTCCAGTAACTCTGTCAAACCCTCTTCTGTAATGTCCACAAAGGAGTCTAGTTCATGGATGGCGGCATTAAAGTCTTCGGTTGTCAGCACATAATCTGAGGTCGGTGTCTGCGTGTTGTATTCAGTGTGATGCCGGGCGTTGATGTGCGCTGGATAACGCCGCCAACGAAAGAGATAATTAAAGCTCAGAGCGATCAACAAGATTACAAGCACATTGAGCAATAAGGGGTAGAGCAAAAACTGATAGCCCAGTCCGACAATATCATTGCCGCCTATGACCGCTGTCAATGCGGTGGCACCGCCGGGTGGATGTATACAGCGCAGGTAGTACATCACGCCCACTGCCAGTCCCACTGCAACGCCGGCAGTGATAACCCCCTCCGGCAGCCACTGCTGGCAACTGACGCCGATAAAAGCCGAAATCATATGGCCGCCAATGACTGGCCAGGGTTGCGACAGCGCACCGTGTGGCACGGCAAACAGTAAGACTGCAGAGGCACCGAGCGAGCTGATAATAAGCAAGCTGGCTGTCGAGTTTAAGCCTGCACCGCTTATCAGCCAGACAGAAAACATCATGGTGGCCGTAATACCGATAGCGGCGCCACAGGCAGAGATTAGCTTTTCACCATGACTGGTTTGATTTCGTTCAATACCCAACCATTGCGCGGCATTAGCCAGAATCGATTTAAGGCTCATTAATGACTCAGATGCACAAAAACGGTGCGTTATAATAACTGTCGACCAGCATGATTACCACAGAAACAGGCAAATTAAATGCTTATTAATTGTATTGCCTCGCTATGGCGGGCTTTGGCCGAAATCTTGCTGATAATTGTGCTGGATCAATGCAGTGCCAAACTGGCAAGGCTAAGCTGTCATTGAAATGTCATCTCTGGCTCAAATAAAGGATTGATTTGAAACCGCTAAAGTTTTTGACGCAGTTTATCTTGCTGCTTTTTGTGATTGTGTCAGTTACTGCCTGTGAGGGGGAAAAACCGCCCATTCGTGTCGCTACCCATGTCTGGCCCGGCTATGAATTTCTACATTTGGGACAACAGTTGGGCTATCTGCCACAGGAAAGCGTCAATTTGATCACAACCGGCTCTGCCACCGAGTCCATTAAACGCTTGAAGCACAATCAGGCGGATGCAGCCACATTGACCTTGGATGAAGTGCTGCTCGCCAGGAGTCAGGGCCTGGATATGACCATTATCCTGATTATGGATATCTCGGTCGGCGCCGACCAGCTAATAACCAGAGAGAAGCTCGATTCCCTGCAGCAGCTCAAAGGGAAAAAAGTGGCGGTGGAGCAGACTGCAGTGGGCCGTCTATTGCTTGCCAATGCGAGTCAACAGGCTGGTATGACATCACAGGATTTTCAATTGGTTGACGCAACGATTGACCAGCATGTCGAAATCTGGCGCGAAGGTATCGTCGACGCAATCGTCACTTATGAGCCGGCAACCACCCAGATACTCAGCCAGGGCGGTCATATCATCTTCGATAGTAGTCAAGTTCCGGAAACAATTGTCGATGTATTAGCTGTAAGAACCGATTTTATTGAGGAGCATTCCAATATGCTGCGTCAGTTGGTCTCAGGCTTTTTCAAAGCACAGAAACATTTTCTGACCAACCCTCAGGATGCCTCCTATAGAATGTCCGACAGATTGAATGTGCCCAGTCGGGAAGTAATGTACCTTTATCACGGTCTGGAACTACCCAGTATTGAGCATAATAAGAAGCTGCTGGCAGCTGATAACACGCAGCTGACCAATGTGGCGGAGGACATTGTAGAGCTGGGACTATACCCTGAAAGCAACAAAGAAATGCTGATCCAACGACTGTATAGCGACAAATTCCTGCCATGAAAACCGGTGTCATTAAGGTCGGTCTGATACTCCTTTTTTTCTTCCTGCCCGGTCTGAGTCTGGCAACGGAGACATTTCACCTCGGCATTTTTGCCTACCGGCCGGTTGAGATCATTGAAAAACGATGGCATCACCTGGAAACCTATCTCGAACAACAGGTCCCGAACTCAGACTTTGTGCTGCATATTTTGCAACTGGACGAACTGGAAAAAGGGGTCCAGCAAAACCGCTTTGATTTTGTATTTACCAATCCGCGTCATTTTATCGAGATGCGCAGCAAGTATCCCCTTTCAGGCGCTCTGGGCACGCTGGTCCGGTTGGAGGGAACAGAACCGGTCTCTGCGCTGGGCGGTGTGATATTTACCTTGAAAACCCATCAGTCAATTGCGTCACTGGCAGATATCGAAGGCAAGAGAATTGCCGCCCCCGGTAATGGCTTCCTGGGTGGTTATCAGGCGCCGCTGTATGAGTTGCACAAGGCTGGCATTGATATCAGTCATCTTGATGTGGTCTTCACCGGTTCGCCTCACGATAAAGTGCTTCAGTTCCTGCGTGACGGCAAAGCTGAAGTTGGCTTTGTAAGAACCAGCGCATTGGAACAGATGGCTGCCGAAGGTCTGGTGTCGATGGCTGAACTCAACATTATCAATGAACAGCGCTTGTCAGACTATCCTTTTGTAACCAGTACCCGTCTGTTTCCGGAATGGCCTTTTATTGCCCTGCCCAAGGTGAGGGAGTCAACCGCGAGACGTGTGGCCTCGGCGATTCTGGCACTCGAACCCGATCATCCCATCAGCAAGCAAATCGGTATTTCCGGTTTTACTGTGCCAGCAGATTATCTGCCGGTAGAACTCTCAATGAGAGAACTTGGACTGCCGCCATTTGATGTTGAGCCCAATGTCAGTCTGATGCAGATCTGGCAACAGCATAATGTGCTGATTATCGCGCTTGTGATGGCCTCAGGCTTAATTCTGCTTCTGCTGCTGGTAATTGCCAGACAAAACTACTCACTCAGGCTCAGTGAACAGAAAGTCACACAATATTTGCAGGAAATTGAGAAACGCCACCAGTTCTTGCGAAGCACCTTCTCCGCTATTCCGGATCTTGTCTGGATTAAAGATCCAAATGGGGTTTACCTGGACTGCAACAGCCGCTATGAGAGTTTTATGGGCAAAGCCAGAAATGACATTCTGGGACAGACCGATCACGATCATATTCCTTCGCAGCAAGCCAGCCAGATACACATTCATGATCAGGAAGTGTTGAGATTGCGACTGCCGAGCATTCAGGAAGAAGTCTATCAGTTCAAGTCTGATGGCCATGAAGAAGTGCTGGAAATCATTAAAACACCGATACTGGATGCGGCTAATGAGATCATCGGTATGCTTGGTATCGGTCGGGATATCACCAGTCGTAAAAAAGCAGAAGAAGAACTGAGGCTGTCGCGAGAGGTGTTCGAGAACACGCTTGAAGGCATCATGATCACCGATCGTGACGGCATCATTGTCGACGTCAATCCCGCTTTCAATAAGATCACCGGCTATGAGCGTCAGGATGTGCTGGGACAGAATCCTGCCATTCTCAACTCGGGCCGGCAATCCCCTGCTTTCTATGAAGAAATGTGGCGCCAGCTGCAGCAGCGTGGTTTCTGGAAAGGCGAAGTCTGGAACCGTAATAAGAACGGTGAAATTTATGCGGAACAACTGTCGATTTCTTCACTGACGGATGAAAACGGCTTTATTGAATTCTTTGTTGGCATCTTCTCAGACATCACCCGCAGCAAGGAGCAGCAGGAACAACTCAGCATGATGGCACATTACGATGTGCTCACCTCCCTGCCTAACAGAGCCCTGTTCGCTGATCGCTTCAGTCAGGCGATTATGCACAGCAAACGTAATCAGACGCTGCTGGCTATCTGTTTTATCGATTTGGATAACTTCAAACCGGTTAATGATAACTTCGGCCACGAAACCGGTGACCAGTTGCTGGTAGAAGTGGCTAAAAGGCTTTTGGAAAGCGTGCGTGGCGAGGATACCGTATCCAGACTCGGTGGTGATGAATTCGCCTTATTGCTGAATGACATCAACTCTGAAAAAGAGTGTATGCGGACGCTGGACCGCATTCTGCACAAGCTGGAAATGCCGTTTGTTATTAACGGCCATTCTCACTATATATCAGCCTCTATCGGCACGACTTTGTATCCGCGTGATGATGAAGATGTCGATACCCTGCTTCGTCATGCAGATCAGGCCATGTACCAGGCAAAAATTGCCGGTAAGCATCGCTATAACCTGTTTGACAGTCACCACGACAAAGTGGTCACGCAAAAGCAGCTGATCCAGGATCAGGTTAAAAAAGCGCTCTATGCTGATGAATTAACACTGTTTTACCAACCCAAGATTAATATGGCTAGCGGCGAAGTGTTGGGCGTTGAGGCCCTGTTACGCTGGCAGCATCCGGAAAAAGGGCTGATTCCACCACTCAATTTTCTGCCGCAGATATCCAACACGGAACTGGAAGTGGAAGTCGGTGAATGGGTCATTCAGCAGGCGCTTCGCCAGTTGCATGAATGGTCGACTCAAGGCATTGAGATGGAAATCAGTGTCAATATCGCCTCTCATCACTTGCAGCAACCATCTTTTGTTTCCAGACTGGCCTATGCACTTGATGAATATCCCGAGCTGAATCCAGGGCAGCTGCAACTGGAAGTCCTGGAAAGCAGTGTACTGGCTGATTTAAATAAGATCCGTGAGACGATAGACGCCTGTCAGAACAAGTTGGGTGTCAGCGTAGCACTGGACGACTTCGGCACCGGTTACTCCTCACTGACTCACCTGCGATCTTTCTCTGCTGATACCGTCAAGATCGACAAAAGCTTTATTCAGGACATGCTCGATGATCCCAATGATTATGTGATCGTTGATGGCGTTATCGGTCTGGCCGGGTCATTCAGCCGGAAAGTGATTGCTGAAGGCGTCGAATCCAGACAGCATGGTCTGATGCTGCTGGCGATGGGCTGCGAGCTGGCTCAGGGCTTTGGCATTGCCCGCCCAATGCCGGCCAAGGAATTTCAAACCTGGCTCAAACGCTACCGTCCCGAACAGAGCTGGCTGGACTATGCCGCCAGAACACGCTCCCTGGCGGATAACAAATCCACGCTGCTGAACCTCACTTTCAAACACTGGCATGCCCGTTTTCTTGCCAAGCTTAATGCTAATCAGGACAGCGTTCTTGACTGGCCCATCATGGATACCAGCCGTTGTCACTGCGGCGTCTGGATAGAGGCCGGTCAAAAAGAGCAGCTATTCAAAGCCAGCGCACTGTCGGAGCTGAGCCTGGCGCATGATGCCTACCATGCCAATGCCAACGAGCTGTTTGCTTTATGTCAGCAGAAAGAGTTTGAAAGAGCCAGACAGGGGCTTGCTAATCTCAACCAGGCTTATGAGAGGATGTTATCGGCGATAGTTGCCTGTCAGGCAGAAGCGCTGAGCCCGGATAAAGTTGTCGCAGGGTATTCCAGAGGCTACCTTTAGGGCTGTTGTCGCCCTTCCAGACGACGCTCGATTGAAGCCACCTTTTCATAGGCCTGAGACTCATTGTTAATGTTTTCTATCAGACCTCGGTGTATCGCCACCGAAACAGCCTCCTGGTTATTGAAACGGGCGCCATTCTTGAAAATTAAATCAACGAGTTCCCGGGCAGGCATATCGAGATATGTAGCGAGATTCTGAGTCTCCTTGGAAAAGAACTTCAGTACCTCGGGATGGGTGTGTTTGACCGTCAGAATCGCCAGGTTATCAATCAGCACCAATTCATAACGGGTTTTCTCTGACAACCCGTTATCCTGTACAAATCGCAGGCTGGTCAGACCGGTCAGTTCATAAAAGGCATTCTGAACTTTGACTGACGGCGCCTGCCGGTCGGCGACCAGCACTTTCAGCCATTTCAGACGATGCCGGGCGAGGATGATAATGCTCTTTTCCAACAAAATTCGCCACCTCCCTCAAGCTGATGTCTCGAGTATTAGAGCCGTAATTCATTGTAAAGTTTAATGGCCCTCACTGGATAGTAGCGCAAGGGAGCGCATTAAATTGCGTCCCCCCTGCCTCTCCAAACGCTGACAAAAAGCCTAAGCATTTGATCCGGTATCCAATCTCAAATCTGCACCACCGAGCCACTTTACTTTCATCTTTAATGCGCGGAGACTCTGGCTGACGGGACCCAGACAAGTAGTTTGGGTCTGCTGCTTTCTTTCATTCAACGTTTTGCAAAACGGATTATGTTGAAATTTCCTTTTATCTTATTTGCTCTAGTGCTTTCATCACTGGCTCACGCCAATGGCGCTTCTTCGCCTGATACGCATCTCGCCCTGTTACCCGATGG
>JABURN010000010.1 GCA_014762585.1 Methylophaga sp. | reverse complement strand
GCCGTGCTGGAAGATGAAGCCGCCGATCTTGAAGCCGCTATCAGTCAGCTGGCACGTCTGGAAGACAGTAACGGCAAAATCCGCCTGTGTCTGATGGATACCCAGCGTGATATCTCGTTTATGCTGCGGCATTTACGGGAGCCATCGCAGCAGCGCGATACGCTCTATGAAATCGGTCGCGATCTGGAAACGCTGATGACCCACACCAGTTTCCTGTTCGACAAAATCAACTTTCTGATGGATTCAACCCAGGGTTTTATCAACATCCGTCAGGCGCAGATCATCAAAACCTTTTCGATTGCCGCGGTGGTCTTCCTGCCGCCAACGCTGATTGCCAGTATCTACGGCATGAATTT
Organism: Methylophaga sp.; assembly: GCA_014762585.1. Lineage (GTDB taxonomy): Bacteria > Pseudomonadota > Gammaproteobacteria > Nitrosococcales > Methylophagaceae > Methylophaga. The sequence continues at coordinate 2,206 of JABURN010000010.1, read as the reverse complement.
CGAGTTCATGCCGGAGCTGGACTGGCAATATGGCTATCCACTGGCAATAGGATTGATGGTCGCCGCCGGCATGGCCCCGTATTTTTATTTCAAGCGTAAGGGCTGGTTGTAAGCCCAACACGCTGTAGCAATGATTTATTAAAGGAGAGAAATATGAGCAGACATTTTGACGAGGCGAGAGGGTTGAGTGAAACCCACGATCCGGCCACCCATGATTTTGTGTTTAACCAAACTATGTTCCGGATCAAAGATCCTGAGCGTACCCTGAAGTTTTACAGTGAAGTCATGGGCATGACCCTGGTTAAACGCTTTGATTTTCCGGCGATGGAATTCACCTTATATTTCATGGCAGCCTTGTCACCGGAACAGGCGAAAGCCATCTCTGAAGATAATAATGAAAGAATCAAACAGACTTTTGCCATGCCGGCAATGTTGGAACTGACCCATAACTGGGGCGATGAAGATAAGGAAGAGGTCAGTTACCACAACGGTAACAGTGATCCGCGCGGCTTCGGTCACATCGGTTTTGCAGTGCCGGATATTGATGCGGCCTGTGAACGTTTCGAAAAAATGGGGGTGCCGTTTGTGAAAAAGCCCAATGACGGCAAGATGAAAGGCATCGCCTTTATTCAGGATCCGGATGGCTACTGGATAGAAATCTTTACCCCGGAACGTCAGCCCGAGCTACTTAAAGAACACCTGGGCTGAGATTGGGCAATAAAAAAGGGGCTTTATGCCCCTTTTTTGGATTTCAACCTCAGCCTTTGGGCCCGAGGAAGAACCAGATGATTAAACCGACTAATGGGAACAGCAGCAAAATCAGAATCCATAATGCTTTAGCGCCGCCGCCGGCCGGGCTGTTGGCCACCTTGATAATCGCCCAGATAACAATAATCAGCCAGATAAGGCCTAATAAACCACCTACTTCTACTCCCATTATCCTCTCCTTGTCATTGTGTAGTGCAGACTCAGATTAATGTATATCTGCGTTCAAGACAAACGCTGCCGTTCACATTTCAGGTGAATCCGCATAGAGCCCGCCACCCAGTGCTTTGTACAACGTTAATTGATTTCGCAGACGCTGCAAATCAATGGCTATGAGGTTGAGCTGGCTGTTAATCGAGCTGCGCTGGGCATCCAACACATCCAGATAGCTGTCCACACCGGCATCAAACCGCGAGCGGGCCAAATCGAGGCTGCGCTGGCTGGCACGGGTCAGATCCTGCTGCGCCTGCAACTGATCATCGAGCGTGATCCGGGCTTCCATTTCATCACGCACTTCTTTAAAAGCCTGCTGAATGACCTGCTGATAATTGGCCATATTGATATCTTTCTGCAATTCCGCGACATTCAGATTCGACTCATTCACCCCCCAGTCCAGCAAAGGCAGTGTGAACTGCGGTGCAATCTGCCATTGCCTGCTGCCGCTGTCGGTGAGTTGAACCGGTGTACTGCCCGCCAGACCGAGGCTGGCAGTCAGACTGATCCGCGGGAAAAAGGCTGCGCGGGCCGCACCGATATCGGCATTGGCGGATTTGATTTGATATTCCGCCTGTACCACATCAGGACGCTGCAATAACACCTCGGAAGAGAGGTCGGTGGGTAGCTCCTGTAACTGACCGATTTTTTTCCAGTCAGCCTGCCATTGTGATTTGTCGAGGTTTTCACCGGCTAATAACTGCAGGCTGGTGAAAAACTGGTTCGCCTGTTGCTGATATTGAGCCTGCAAAATTCGGGCTTCATGAACGGCTGTCTCTGCCTGACGCAGATCCAGTTCTGAGGCGAGACCGTTATCAAAGCGTTTTTTTATCAGCTGATAAGTCTCTTCCCTTGCTTTGCGGGTTTCGGCAGCAAGCTGTGTTTGCGCTTCAGCTGCCTGCCAGCTGAACCAGCTGTCGGCGACCTCGGCAATCAGGCTGAGTTGAGCGCTGTCGTGTGCCGCCCGGCTGGCAAAATATTGCTGCAGAGCCGACTGGGACAGACTCTCAATACGGCCGAAAAAGTCGATCTCCCAGCTGGTGATACCCAGCCCGACACTGTACTGCTCATTGATCCCGCTTCTGCCGACAAAACTTAGCGACTCAGGTGTCCGGCTGCGGCTGGCTTCACCCTGACCCTCCACACCTGGCAATTTGCCTGCCCGCGGGATCTGCTTGTGCTCTGCCCGTAGCTTTACGCTCAGTGGGGCCATTTTCAGCTCCTTATT
>JABURN010000035.1 GCA_014762585.1 Methylophaga sp. | reverse complement strand
TCTCCGTCATCATTTCAACCAAGATAGGAGAGCACGAGTGAAATCAAAACTAACCGTGCTGGCAAGTGGTATCGCATTGGCGACATCTGCCGGCCTCTATTCAACTTTATCAGTAGCTGAAGAAAAAACAGCAGAACTGGATACCGTGACTGTTATCGGTGACAGCGAGGCAGCTCGCGAATTGCCGGGTTCAGCGGCTGTTGTTAGCAATGAGCAGCTGACAATCGAAGCGGCCACGGATATCAATCAGGTGCTCAAAACAGTACCTGGTGTTTACATTCAGGAAGAAGACGGCTTTGGTCTGCGTCCGAATATTGGCATCCGTTCCGCTGCTCCGGGTCGGAGTGAAAAAATTACCCTGATGGAAGACGGTGTTTTGATTGCGCCAGCACCGTATTCAAACCCGGCAGCTTATTACTTCCCTACTACTTCCCGCATGCACTCTATTGAAGTGCTGAAAGGTGCGCCACTGTTGCGTTATGGCCCGCAAACCGTGGGTGGTGTTGTGAATCTGGTTTCAACCCCGATTCCTGAAACCAACCAGGGCAGCGCGATGTTTATGATGAACGATCGCGGCTCTGCTGATCTGCATCTGAATTATGGTGGCAAAACCGGTCCATGGGGTTATTCCATTGAGACTGCGCAGCGTCACTACCAAGGTTACAAGGACATCGATCGTTTCGACGACAACAGTGGATTCCAGATTGAAGATTACGTTGCCAAACTGTCCTGGGAAGGTGAGCGTAACCAGTTCCTGTTCAAAATTCAGCGCTCTCTGGAAAATTCGGATGAGACCTATGCCGGTCTGACCGATGTGGATTTTCGTCGTGACGAGAATCGTCGTTACGGTCTGACCCACATTGACGAGATGGATAACCAGCATACTGGCATCAACTTGAGCCATGTATTTGAATGGACTGATAATCTGACCTCAACGGTGACCGTTTACCACAACGATTTTAAACGTAACTGGTTCAAATATGATGGTGAGAACCCTGAAACCGGTGACAACATCATTGATGATGCCAATGGCGGCAATGCCAATGCCCAGGCGATTCTGGATGGTACGCGCGATGTTGCCGGTCTCGCCTATAAAAACAACAACCGCGCTTATGAATCACGTGGTGTGCAAGCGAATTTCGAGTGGTTTGTCGCCAATCATGAAGTCAATTTCGGCGCCCGTGTCCACCATGATGAGATGGACCGTTTTCAGCCAGTTGATATCTACGATCAGGTGAACGGTAACCTGGTTTACCAGAACACGGTAGCGCCAACCGGTAGTGACAACCGCTACGAAGAAGCGGATGCATTCAGCCTGTGGCTGACAGATGACTATCAAGTTACTGACAGACTGCTGCTGAATCTGTCTTTGCGTATGGAAGATGTCGAAACAGAACGAAACCAATACGCTAATCCGGAACGCACTGCACTGGATGATGCTGATGATCAGCGTGAAAACGACTATCGTGAGTACATGGCTGGTATCGCAGCTACTTATGACCTGACTGATAGCTGGCAGGTTCTGGCCGGTTTTCATGAAGGCATGACACCACTGGGTGGCGGTGCCCGTGACGGTGACGAACCGGAAACCAGCGATAACTGGGAACTGGGTGTGCGTTTCAACAACGGTGTGTTCTACTCTGAAGCTATCGCTTTTTACAGTGACTTCAAAAACTTTGCTGAACAGTGCTCAGTCGGTAACCCATGCAGTAATGGCCAGACTTCAGGTTCTGAAGTATTGGGTGGTGCTGAAGTCAAAGGTCTTGAGTTCAGTGCGGGTACCCTGTTTTCAGCCGGTAGCTTCGATATCCCGGTTGATCTGATGTACACCTACACCGATGCGGAGACCACCGATGAGGGCGGTGCTGAGGATGGACTCACCCTGCAAAGCATTCCTGAGAATGTGGCCAGTCTGCGTGTCGGTTTGGAACACACCAGTGGCTGGAATAACTATGCAGTAGTGAAGTACATCGATGAAACCTGTGCCGTTGCCGGTTGTAACAAAACCAGCAGCTCACTGGATGAAACAGACGCGCTTACCACCGTTGACCTAATCAGTCGCTATCAATTTGATATGGGGCCAGAGGTGTTTGTGAAAGTAGAAAACCTGTTTGATAGACAGGAAATCATTTCACGCAGCCCATTCGGTGCTCGACCCAACATCGAGAGAACGGTATGGGCCGGTGTGCTGGTGGATTTCTAAACCAGCAGAGACTAAAAAGGCAGCTTCGGCTGCCTTTTTTGTTTGTCTGAGATTGAAATACTACACATTCATCCGGAACACTGGCAGACTTAGACTTTAAGCGTGACAGACGGTAAGGACATGAAACCACATTTGAAGCAATTAGCCCGCTTGTTGTTATGGCTGCTGGCTGCTTTGATATTGCTTCAATTAGTCACAGGTCTATTACTCAACCACAGCAAGCAACTCGGGCTTGAACAGCGTTACCTCACATCGGACTGGTTACTGTCCCACTACGGTGTAGGGATGAAGAAGGCAGATGTTGCATTTCTGGTTGACGATAAAATCATTTCCCAGTTCGATACACAGTTATTTGTGGATGCCTCACCGGTTACGCATCTGGAACGACCACTTCTGGGAGCAATCACACTCGATGATGTGATTGTGCTGGCGACGGATCAGGCCCTGGTGCTACTCAGCCGGGAAGGTGAGTTTCTGGACAGGCTCCATGCCGAGGCAAGCATTCCGGCACCAATCCAGAATATCGGTACCTATCACGGTGAACCGGTTTTACAGGCCCGCAGCGGTATGTGGCGCAGTAATTTTATGCTGGATGTCTGGGAACCGCTGTCTTTACAGGGCGTCTCATGGAGTAGGCCATATCCGATGCCGGACTCGGTAGCCTCAGAGTTGAAAACGTATTTTCACGGTAAAGGTGTCTCGGTCAGGCAAGTGCTGATGGACTGGCGTAATGGCGACTTGCTTGGCCCCGTGGGTCTCTGGCTCAACGATATTTTAATCATTGTGTTACTGCTATCGTCATTCGTTGGTTTACGCGTATGGAGCGCTAAACTGAAATAACACTCAGTTTCGAAGAGGAGGAAATCACAGCACATGAGACAGACAGAGTTCCCTTATTTACCCAAGGACTTTGTCCAGACTGATGATGGTCTCATCTTTGCTGTGGTTAGTTATCATCCTCACCAGGGGAAAGTCGGCTGTTTTCTGCGTTACGTCGATAACGGTGACAGCTGGCAGAAAGTTGATACCCTGCAGGCCAACCGCCTGCTCTCCAGGCACCACCCCAATTACCTTTACAAGTCCAAACAGTTTGATGCTGAATTTCATGCTGTCGATGTCGCTGATATAGCAGCCCATCATCGTCCTGAAGAACGCCTCAAAGCACTTAAAAATCAGCCGGAACCGACCGACGAGATCGAGGAGAAACTGTCCCGTCTGCTCACTATTTTGGTGCAGCACGGTGTGAATTGTGACTTTTTGGGGCTGACCGGCTCGATGCTGATTGGCAATCAGAAAGCCGGTTCGGATATTGATCTGGTGGTTTACGGCCGCGAAGCATTTCATCAGACTCGCCACGCAGTGAGGCAGGCCATAGCCTCCGGGCTGATCGAAGAATTGGATCTGTCTTTAATGCGGGACAATTTTCAGCGTCGCGGCGGTGAACTGAATTTCGAAGAATTTGCCTGGCACGAATCTCGCAAATTCAATAAAGCAGCAATTGATGGCACCAAGTTTGATATCGGCATGGTTTCGCTCCCACAAGAGCTGGAACACGATCATCATCACTACATCAAACAGGGAATCTCAACCGTCAAAGCCACCGTGATCGACGATCACCGCGCTTTCGACTTTCCTGCCCATTATCTGATTGATAACGAAATGACGCCCGAAGTGGTGTCGTTTACTCATACCTATGTCGGTCAGGCTCAGGTGGGCGAAACCATTGAGGTCACAGGTGCTGTCGAATGTGATTCTGCCTCCGGTCAAAGGCGACTGGTAGTGGGATCGACGCGAGAAGCTATTGGTGAATACATAAAGGTGTGTAGAGAATTATGAGTGAAGTAGAGAATTCTGCTAAAGCGGATATCGGTCTGGTTGGTCTGGCCGTTATGGGTCAGAACCTGGTGCTCAATATGAATGACAAGGGTTTCAAAGTCTCGGTTTATAACCGGACCACCAGTAAAGTCGATGAATTTTTGGAAGGTCCTGCCAAGGGGACTGAGATCATGGGCTTTCATGAACTCAAATCATTTATTGAGAGCCTGAAGGCGCCGCGCCGGGTTATGTTAATGGTCAAAGCCGGCCCGGTTGTTGATGCGTTTATCGAGCAGCTGGTGACCTACCTCGACAAGGGCGACATCATCATCGACGGCGGTAACTCGTTGTTCAACGACAGTGACCGCCGCACTCATGAGCTGCATAAAAAAGGCATTCTCTTTATCGGCAGCGGTGTTTCCGGCGGTGAAGAGGGGGCACGGCATGGACCGTCTCTGATGCCCGGCGGTAACAACGCTGCCTGGCCGCATATTAAACCCATCTTCCAGGCCATTGCTGCCCAGGTCGACGGCGAACCCTGCTGTGACTGGGTCGGTAATGACGGTGCCGGTCACTACGTGAAGATGGTCCACAATGGCATTGAATACGGTGACATGCAGCTGATTTGCGAAGCCTATCAGATGATGCGTGAAGGCCTGGGCATTAGTGGTGATGAAATACAGCAGGTCTTTGCCGAGTGGAATGAAGGTGTTCTCGACTCCTATCTCATCGAAATCACCCGGGATATTCTGGCGGTGAAGGATGATGATGGCGAACTGCTGATTGATAAGATTCTGGATACGGCCGGTCAGAAGGGCACCGGTAAATGGACCGGCATGAATGCACTGGATCTGGGCATTCCTTTGACTCTGATTGGCGAAGCGGTATTTTCCCGCTGCCTGTCGGCCCGGAAAGACGAGCGGGTTCGTGCCTCCAAAGTACTGCCGGCAGTGGCTGGCAAATTTGACGGCGACAAAGCGGAGATGGTCAATGCTATCCGCGATGCCTTGTATGCCTCCAAGATCATTTCCTATGCGCAGGGCTATATGCTGATGCGTGAAGCCGCTGAGATTTATGGCTGGGAGCTGAACTACGGTGGTATCGCACTGATGTGGCGAGGTGGCTGTATTATTCGCAGTCAGTTCTTAAGCAAAATCCGCGATGCCTTTGATTTGAATCCGAAGCTGGAAAACCTGCTGCTGGATGACTTCTTTATTGAAGCGATCACTGAAGCATTGCCGGGCTGGCGCAAAGCGGTCGGCACGGCGGTGGCACTGGGTGTGCCGGTACCGACCTTCAGCAGCGCACTGTCTTTCTATGACGGCTATCGCAGCGAACGTCTGCCGGCTAATCTACTGCAGGCACAGCGCGATTACTTTGGTGCGCATACTTATGAGCGACTGGATAAACCACGCGGCGAGTTCTTCCACACCAACTGGACCGGTCGTGGCGGTAATGTATCCGCTTCCACCTACGATGTCTGATTAAGTCAGGATGTCATAAAAAAGGCGGTCTCAGGACCGCCTTTTTTTATACTTGCTGGCTCAAATCAATGGCGAGACAGCTTTCACCTGGGCGTATAAATGCAGACCAGGTTTCAAAGCCAGCTTCTCAGCAGATTTAGCGGTAACACGGCTTAGAATGATTTGACCACCGGCATTAAGACGCACCAGTTTTAATGCGGTGCCATCGGAGACCATCGATTCAACGACCGCCGGAAAAATATTGAGAATACTGCTGTCTTGGGGCTTTGTCAGTGTCAGGCTGACATCCCGGGCTACTATTCGCAGCCGGACTTTGTGTCCCAGCGGCAACTGGCCCCGTGTGACACGGATATGCCCCTCGGCGAATCGCAACAAACTGAGACCATAATCATCCTCATGGCCAGTGACTTCGGTATCAATCACGGATGCGGCCTCTTCATAGCGTGCGAAGGGCAGGTTCAGCTGTGACAGCAGATCCACTGTTTTACCACTCGCGAGCTGCTGCCCTTTTTCCATCAAAACGAGGTTGTCACTGAGACGCGCCACTTCCTCGATGGCATGACTCACATACAGCATCGGAATATCCAGTTCCTGATGCAAGGACTGGATGTAGCGGAGGATCTCCTGCTTGTGCTGAATATCGACCGCGGCAAGTGGCTCATCAAACAGTAAAACGCTGGGCGAAGTGGCTACGGCACGGGCAATCGCAACGCGCTGCTTTTCACCACCTGAGAGTTTATCCACGCTGCGACTGAGCAGCGGTGACAGGGCCAGTAACTCAATCGCCTGTTCCAGCGAGACGCGCCGATTATCTTTAGCCTGACGACGGCGCCCGAACTGCAGATTCTCATAGACATTCAGATGAGGAAACAGGCTGGCATCCTGAAACACATAGCCGATATCACGCTGGTGGGGCGGACGGAAATAGTCCGCATTCTGCCAGATTTCGTCAGCCATCTGGATATGTCCGGTGGCACTGTTTTCCAGACCGGCGATGGCGCGCATCACGCTGGTTTTACCGCAACCTGAAGGACCAAAAACCGACGTGATCTGACCGGAGGTGACGGTTAAAGAGACATTAATCGCAAAGTCTTTGCGGGGAATATTAAGACGAACCTGCAGACTCATGAGCGCAGCACACTGAAACGACGGTTGAGACCATAAACAGCCATCAACATCAGGAAAGACAACAGCAGCAGACCGCCCGACAGGATATGGGCGTGAGCATATTCCAGCGACTCGACGTGATCATAAATCGCGATCGAGACCACTTTCGTCTCACCGGGAATATTACCGCCAATCATTAAAACCACGCCGAACTCGCCGATAGTATGGGCAAAGCCCAGCACTGCTGCAGTCAGAAATCCCGGTCTGGCAATCGGTACCATGACATTAAAAAAGCGGTCCAGCGGGCTGGCTCTGAGTGTGGCTGCCTGTTCCATCACATTATCGCCAATCGCGGTAAACACATTCTGCAGAGGCTGCACCACAAAGGGCAGGGAATAAAACACCGAGCCGATCACCAGCCCGGTAAAGGTGAATGCCAGCGGCCGGCCGCCCATCGCTTCGGATAGTCCACCGATAGGACCATTAGGGCCCAGCATGATTAATAAATAAAAGCCCAGCACGGTGGGGGGTAATACCAGCGGCAAGGCGATCACCGTTTCTATCAGAAACTTGAAACGCCACTGACTGCGTGCCAGCCACCATGCCAGCGGCGTCCCGATAAGCAGCAGTATCAGCGTGGTAATCGCTGCCAGCTTGAGCGTAATCAGAAGCGCAGTCAGATCCGGATGCATCATCAGGGTGTGCTGTAACCGTAGCGTTGAATAATCCGACGGGCAGTGTCGCTTTTGACAAAGTCGATAAACGCGGTGACCGCTGGTTTGTTAGTCAACTGCACAGCCTGTTGTTCTATCGGATCGTAGAGTTGGGCCGGCACCAGCCATACATTCGCTGATGATTCACCGGATTGAGATTTAAGCTGTGACAACGCAACAAAACCCAGTTCCGCATTGCCGCTGACAACAAACTGGAAAGTCTGACCGATATTTTCACCGCGCACGATTCTATCCTGCAATAAGTCCCACACCCCCTGGGCTTGCAGCACCTGCTGTGCAGCTTTGCCGTAAGGGGCGAGCTTGGGGTTGGCAATGGCGAGATGACGAAATTCAGCATTCTCCAGCGCAAGACCTTTATCCAGATGAAGCTGGCCGTCAGGACTCCAAAGCACAATACGGCCGACAGCATAGGTAAACCGTGAGCCAGGCTGGATCCTGCCATCCTGTTCCAGGCGTTCCGGACGTGCTGAATCAGCAGCAAAAAATGCATCGAACGGTGCACCGTTAATAATTTGAGCGTAAATCTTGCCGGTAGAGCCGAAAATCAATTCTATTTCATGCTCGCTTTGCTGTTCGAAAGCTTTTTCGAGGTCCTGCATCGCATGGGTGAAATTACTGGCTACGGCAATACGGACCGGCTCAGCGAAAAGCTGAAGCGGTAACAGCAGCAAGATCAAAGCAGCCAGTACTCGGGTGACAGTCATGCCTTTCCTTTTTTTCGATATGCACTTTGACGCATAACGGAGGGCCAAAAAAATTTATCCGGGCAGTTTTTCCGACTGCTCGGACAGAAACTGCTCAAATTCACGATCGGTCTGCCGGTAGGTCGCGACAGCTTCTCTGCCAGCTTCAGTCAGACTGGCATGGCCACCACCACGGCCGCCGGCATTCAGGGTAATCAGTGGACCATCGCTGTGTTCATTCATTAACTTCACCAGTTTCCATGCATAGCGATAGGACATGCCCAGTGCTGTCGCTGCGGCACTCAGCGAGCCCAGCGCATCGATTTTTTCCAATAGTTCAACTCGGCCATGTCCCAGGACAGTGCCATCAGGCCCTTCTATCCAGAGGCGGCCATGAACAGTAAATTGTGATGCCATAGTCTGTTCCGGTTTCGAATGACTCTAATCGTAATGCACGGGCATGCATAACGCAAAAGATAAAAAAACGGCGGTATTGCTACCGCCGCCACAAAAGCTTCTCATCGCGTAATGATTAGCTTTTAACCTTATCCGGCATCAGCGTCTTGCAGTAATGAATGACGATGATGGCACCGCCAATCAGCAGAATGGCTGAAGCGATGCCCAGAATCCGCCAGGTATCAATATTTTTCATATCCAGAATCAGATACCGCGCCAAAGCGACGATGGCGATATAAAGCGGGATTTTGATTGGCAACTCACCCGATTCGTAATACACCGCGACCATCGTGATGACTTCCAGATAGATGAACAGCAACAACAGGTCAGTAAGCGAGACAAAGCGGTTATCGACCATGATTTTGATTTCAATGCCAATCGCCACCAGTGTTGCCAGTGCTACGACAAGTAGACCAAAGTCCTGTGCTATGGCGAGCGTACGGCTCACCGATTTATTTACTTGGTGCTCCATAGGTGTTCTCCTTTAAACAACAACACCCACATTGAATGACTGTTTTTTAAACATGCTCAAAGAGTTGTTTAAGAAGCAGAGATCCGTTTGTGGATTGGCGATACTATCAGCAAAATTTCCCGATGGGTTGTCTTGCATTCCTAAAAAAGACTTTTGCTGGACTCAGAAACAAATCCCCGATCGTATATAAACCTATGTGGTACTGAGCTTGAGAAAAGAATTAAAGTCGAATTCAGCTGAAAAAGTCCCTGCTCGTTTTTGGGGCTATTGATGACAAAGTCAGCCCTGATTGGCGGGAAGTGAAGGCATTCAGTGAGGCGCCTTCAAGCTAACCAGGCAGAAAGGGGGGAATTTAAGTGAGCAGATAGCGGTGAGGAAAAAGACAAGTCCTTAAGACTTTGTGGATAGGCAGAAACTCCAGTCTCGGCCCTTGCTGATTCATTTAGCTCATCAGATAGTGACCAGCAGAAACGCTGAGGCGCAATGAGGCCGGAATTCAGATTAGCTTGAGCGCGAGATAGGGAACCAGGTTAAATAGAATAATCAGCACTTTATAAAAGCCCAGAAAATAGAGATACACCGGCTTGAGCGCATTTTCTTCAAGCCCGGTGACCCGGGTATGAATTCTGATGACAGATGTCCTGAACACGGTCAGCATCAGGGTGCTGAAAATTAACAGCGCGAAATTGATCACGGTCATCCAGCCAAACAGGGCGGTCAGGCTTGCGATATCCATCATCATTCTCCCCTAACGGCGCCGGCCACTAACCAGTAACAGGATAACGCCGACCCCAATCGCGCCGGCACCGGCCCAGGTCGGTACCTGAACAGTTTCTTTTTCCTGCAGCTCCAGTTCCAGTGGTCCCAGCTCTGCCTGGTGGGTTTCTTTAGTGAAGCTGAAATCACCGTAAATCAGGCCCGCGGTGCCAGCCACAATCAGTAAAACCCCGATAATACGTGTGAAAGTCATAATAAATCCTTGTGCCTGATTAATCGTTTAGCAGAATAGTATTGGCCAGTATAGTCTGGGATGAGTTGCAGCAAGCCAAGCTGGGGGCTATTTCCTGATCTGTGTTGATAAAGCTGGCTTGCTGGATTTCATATCGATTGGGCATTTCTATTGATGCCCTGGTGCATTCTCACTGTTACCGGGGCCATCAGGATCATGACCTGGCGGATGATTGTGATGAAGGTGGCCATGACAGCCTGCCATTGTTAGGGTCATAAGTAAGACGGGCACCGCCATTAACTTTTTCATCATCATTTGCTCCTTCATGGAAATTTCTACGACAGTAACATTTTCAATCGGCAAATTCATGTGAAGGACTGTGAAGCAATCGATTAAATTGAATGTTCGGCATGGGCGTCGTTTTCAACTGCGGTCAGATAAGTCTGTTCAATGTTTTGCTGTAGATGCCACTGGCGGGATTGTTGATCAATTGAGCGCCATTGATTGGTTTCCCTGTCCGGCTTTTCATAGCGGTCTGAAGACATCAATACCCGCGTCGCGCAACCCGTCGTGACACTACATGACAGAATCAAGCCGATTAAAACTATAAGCTTGCGGGAAAATAAAGGCATGCCTGAATTGAACATGGTGTGCTCCTGAAATGAGTTTCTGATGATGCTATCTCAAACAGATAAATATTGCGCGAGGCTGAAAGAATTTATTGTCCTGGCTATAACTGTCTGGGCCCCAGCATGATAATCAGCATGCCGACCAGCACCACTGCCACACCCAGCCAGTCAGTGATGCTGGGACGGATGCCGTCAATAGCCCATAACCAGAGCAAAGCCACGCTGACATAGACACCGCCATAGGCGGCATAGACCCGACCGGCCGCATGCGGATGCAGGGTCAACAGCCAGGCAAACAGAGCAAGGCTGATCGCTGCAGGGATTAAAAGCCAGGCTGAATAGCCCTGTTTCAGCCATAGGTAGGGCAAATAACAACCAATGATTTCTGCCAGTGCGGTCAGAATAAACAGGACAAAAACGCGGAAAATTTCCATTCAGAGCTCATTGGCTTGGATATGATTGGCTGCGGCCAGTCGGAACAGGAACTGACCGCAGCTTTTCAGACTTACAGAGATTGATTGCGTTTATGTTTGCACATAGAGTCGACGCTCCATGAGCCTCCGCCGGCAAACACAAAGTACAGGAACACAAAGCTGAACATAGTCGCCAACTCACCACCATTATTCAGCGGCCAGAAACCTTGAGGTGCGTGTACCAGGAAATAAGCGACAGCCATCTGGCCGGACAGAATAAAGGCCACCGGACGAGTAAACAGACCAATTAACAGCAGCAAGCCGCCAACGACTTCCAGCACGCCGGCTGCGCCGGAGAGTGAGAACAGCTCAAAGGGGTAGCGCTGCTCAGCCGGAAAGCCGAACATCTTCTGGGTGCCGTGGGCCATAAATAAAAACGCCGAAATAATGCGGACGAGACTCAGAACACGAGGTCTCCAGGCGGTAAGGAAGTTATCCATTGTTGTCTCCTTGTACGTGAGTTGAGTTTTATTATTGGTATCGATTTTATGCCTGTGCTTCGCGCATAAGATAAGCCGACGACATCGACGCAAAACTCATCAACGCAAACATTGCCAGCACAACCGCTTCACCATAAAGGCTGGCAACAATGCTGAACAGGCTGGTCAGCAAAAGAATAATGCCGATGATGGTATTGGACAGGGCAGTGTAAACGGCTCTTTTATCCTGATCGGCAATATCGACCAGGTGGACCGAGCGTCCCAGTCGCACCCCACCATAGGCAATCATCAGACTAAATAATAAAAAAGGTAAAAGCCAGGGCACATTCAACCAATCAGCCTGTGAAGCAATCACCGTGAGTGTCAGCGACAGTCCACCGCCCAGTCCGGCGAGCAGTAACACTTTACGGCTGGAACGATCCGACAGCCGTCCCCAGACATAACTGCTGAGCAGGCTGGCCAGTGATGAAGCCAGTAACAGCCAGCCCAGACCACTGATATTGTCCTGCATCGATTCCGCTTTCAAAGCCAACATAAAAGGCGGGGCCAGCGCTGTTGAAACCAGCAGCGAACGGGTGATAATGAACAATCTCAATTCGCGGTCATCGATAAGATAACGCAGGTTTTCTCTGGCCACGCTGATCGGGTTGGCTCCACCTTCGGTGGCACCTGCAGTCTCTTTCAGTGTCGAGAACAGAAAGCCTGCCGTCAGCCAGAACAAGGCAGCGAAAATCAGACCAATAATCACAATATTGATTTTGTCGAACAGGCCCGAGGCGATGAGCATGGCATAAGCGATAGTCATCGCCGCGGCCACGGTCGCAGCGGAACCGGTCGCCGTACCACGCCGGGTTTTACCTACTGTTTTACCCAGCACGTCCTTGTAAGATACCGAGCAGATGCTCCTGGATAAGGCGAGCAGCGTCAGCAGGCTGATGATAGTCCAACCCAGTGCCGCACCTTCCAGCAACAAGGCTGCGATAGCCATACCACCGGCGCATAGACCCTGCAGACCGCTACCGATCGCCCAGGCATATTTTCTCCGTGGCATATTTCTGATCCGGCCGGCAATAAACAGTTGTGGCAGTAGCGCACCGGCTTCTCTTATCGGCACCAGCAGGCCGACAAATTGTGAGGCGCCCAGTGTGGTCAGAATCCAGCTCAGAATCAGTTTGGGATTCAGCAGGGCATCGGCTGTTTTCGTCAGGGATAAAGACAGGACATGGGTGCTGAAATTACGCGGCTGTTCGTCACAGAGCGCTTCGGGGATATCACGACAGACGCGGCCATCATCCTCTGCGGTCAGAAGATCGTAAGCGGCCCGGGCTGCGCTGTCGCTGAGTGTATCTGGCGATTGCTGCTGAGCATTGGCCGACTTATTCATCCACGTCATCCATATCCGCCTGACCCGAGAGACGTCGGCGAATATGTGACCAGCTCATGCCCACAGCAAGCACTGCGGCCAGCAGGAACAGTACGATATAGCTGAACACCGAGACGTTATTAATGCCGAGCAGGCCCAGATCGACCAGCCACCAGATGACAATAGCGAAAAAGGCAATCGCCAGTAGCAGGCCGAAACCGCCCAGGGATCGGAAGGTGGCACGAAGGTATATCGTCCAGCCGATTAGCAGCACGACTGAGACCATGGCAAAAGGGGGAGTGAGTAATTCGCCCTCACCCAGCCCACTTTTCAGCCAGTGATAGTAACTGAGGCCAGAGGGGTTGTAGGTGATGAAGACGAGTGCCAGCGCAAAGATAAAACGCCACATAAAACCCTGAGAATCAAACTGCCGAGCCATGAACTGTCCTTTTATTGTTTTTTGCGGTGTCGGGACATCATAGCGCTTGTCTCTGCTTTAGCAAACCATGAGGCTGTGAGTTTAGCGGCTGTCAGCTCAGCCATTAATACCAAGGCAAATTCAGGCTGGGTTTATTGGGGCTTTCTATCAATATGGTGGGGCGGGCGAGGGATGCCAGACCAGGAAGAAAACAAAGCAGAGGATGTCACAATAAATGTGAGTTCAGTTTAGCTTAACGAATCTCAAAATCTTCCAGGTCGCCGGAGACTTTTTCTTCGCTGACATCCACGTTGGTGACGCTGGCAAAGCGGGGGCCCTGTCCGGCCCAGTCTGTCATCTGCTCAAGAAGTGAAGAGTCGCCTTCAATGATCATTTCCACGCGGCCGTCATTGAGATTGCGGACCCAGCCGCTCAGGCCCAGTTGCCGCGCCTTTTCCCAGGCTGACATACGGTAGCTGACACCCTGGACGCGGCCGCTGATTATCAGATGAAAGCGTTTTATTCCCATTCAATCGTGGCGGGTGGTTTACCAGAGATATCGTAGACAACCCGGGAGATTCCTGCTGTTTCGTTGATGATACGACGTGACACCAGGTCCAGGAAGTCGTAAGGCAGGTTGGCCCAGCGGGCGGTCATGAAATCAATGGTTTCGACGGCGCGCAGCGAGACCACATAGTCATAACGACGGCCATCCCCCATGACGCCCACCGATTTAACCGGCAGGAACACGGCAAAGGCCTGGCTGGTTTTGTCATAAAGATCATGCCGGCGCAGTTCTTCAATAAAGATATGATCGGCTTTACGCAGCAGATCGGCATACTCTTTTTTAACTTCACCCAGAATACGTACGCCCAGGCCCGGTCCCGGGAAGGGGTGACGGTAAACCATATCGCTGGGCAGTCCCAACTCGACACCGAGTTTACGGACTTCGTCCTTGAACAGTTCGCGCAGTGGTTCAATCAGCTTGAGGTTCATTTCCTCAGGCAGGCCACCGACGTTATGGTGGGTTTTGATGACATGGGCTTTGCCTGTTTTGGACGCAGCCGACTCGATAACATCAGGGTAGATGGTGCCTTGGGCCAGCCATTTCACTTTAGGCAACTTGGCCGCTTCTTCATCGAAGACTTCTACGAAGGTATTGCCGATAATTTTGCGTTTCTGTTCCGGATCATCAACGCCGGCCAGTTTGCTGAGGAAGCGATCTTCGGCATCGGCACGAATGACACGAATCCCCATATGCTTGGCGAACATCGCCATGACCTGGTCGCCTTCATGCTCACGCAGCAGACCGTTATCCACAAACACGCAGGTCAGTTGATCGCCAATCGCTTTATGCAGCAGCGCAGCCACGACAGAAGAGTCAACACCACCGGACAGACCCAGCAACACTTCATCCTCACCGACCTGTTCGCGAATGGCGCTAATGTGATCATCGATGATATTGGCTGCGGTCCACAGCGTTTCGCAGCCACAGATTTCAACCAGGAAACGCTCGATCATGCGCTGGCCCTGGGTGGTGTGGGTGACTTCCGGGTGGAACTGTACGCCATAGAAGTGACGGCTTTCATCGGCCATACCGGCAATCGGGGCACTGTCGGTGCTGGCGATGACTTTGAAACCTTCAGGCAGTTCCGCCACACGGTCACCGTGACTCATCCAGACATCCAGCATGCCCCAGCCTTCTTCGGTGGTGTGATCTTCAATATCACGCAGGAACAGGGAGTGACCCCGGGCACGGATCTGGGCATAACCGAATTCACGGTGTGCGGAAGACTCAACTTTGCCGCCTAACTGTGCCGCCATGGTCTGCATGCCGTAGCAGATGCCAAGGACCGGCAGGCCCATTTCGAAGACACAGTGCGGGGCACTGGGTGCCGCTTCACCGATGGTGGAATCGGGACCACCGGAGAGAATAATGCCTTTGGGATTGAATTCACGAATCTCAGCTTCGGTGATTTCCGGGTTACGCAGCTCACAGTAAACGCCGGCTTCACGAATACGGCGGGCGATGAGCTGGGTGTACTGGGAGCCGAAGTCCAGAATCAGAATGCGATGATCGTGAATATTGCTGGTCATTGAGATCTCTTCAAATCAAATAAAAAACCACTGCGCCAGGGAAGCGGCGCAGTGGTTTTCAGGCTTAGTTAAGACGGTAGTTCGGGGCTTCTTTGATAATCGTCACGTCATGCACGTGGCTTTCGCTCATTCCGGCTGCGGTAACTTTGACGAATTGCGGTTTGGTGCGCATTTCCTCGATAGTTGCCGAACCGGTGTAACCCATGCTGGCACGGATACCACCAACCAGTTGATGCACGACGGCGCCGAGGCTGCCTTTAAATGGCACGCGGCCTTCGATGCCTTCCGGGACCAGTTTGTCAGCTTCATTGGATTCCTGGAAGTAACGGTCACTGGAGCCCTGTTTCTGTGACATGGCACCCAGCGAGCCCATACCGCGGTAGGATTTGTAAGCACGGCCCTGATACAACTCGACTTCACCCGGTGCTTCTTCGGTACCGGCGAACATGCCACCAATCATGATGCTGTGAGCACCGGCAACCAGTGCTTTGGCGATGTCACCTGAAAAGCGGATACCGCCATCGGCAATCAGTGGCACACCGGTACCTTCCAGTGCAGCAGCCACATTACCTGTCACTTATACAAATCTGACGCAGCACACGAATAGCGATGGGGAGAGAGGAGGGGGACACGGAGTAATCAAAAAAAAAAAAGAA